>JACQMA010000112.1 GCA_016203825.1 Deltaproteobacteria bacterium
GAAGGGTGGGCATCGAGCAAGAGCTGGCAGGCATCGCGAAGTTCATCGCGACTGCGTTGTTCGGCGATGCGTGCGAGTTCATGTGCGGCGGTACGGACAATCGCCGCCGAGCCAGAACGGCGGTCGTGGGCTAAACGTTCAATGGTTGAGGAGCCCATTATGACCCGTACTTGATATCAATGATTTCAAACTCGCGAATACCTTTGGGGGTTTTGACCTTGGCAACATCGGCGACTTCTTTGCCAATCAGCGCACGGGCGATGGGAGATTCGATGGAAATTTTTCCGTTTTGGATGTTGGACTCGATACTGCCCACGATGGTGTAGGTGACATGCTCATCATTTTCGATATCGGCGAGCGTCACGGTTGCGCCAAACACCACCTTGTCTGACTGGATGGTTGCAGGATCAATCACTTGGGCGAGTGCCAAGGCATGTTCGGTCTCCTTCATCTGCTGATTGATATGACCCTGCTGCTCCTTGGCGGCGTCGTATTCAGCGTTTTCCGAGAGATCGCCGTGGCCACGCGCGGTTTCGATCGCCGCGATGTTTTTCGGGCGCTCCACTTCTTTGAGGCGCTTCAGCCGTTCCTTGAGGATCCGGTACCCCTCAGGGGTCATCGGAATGCGTTGTTCCGTCATAAGGGCGCATCATCTAGCATATTGATTTCCTGACTGTCATCTGTTTTTCGGGACCCGGATCCCGGGATCCGGACTCCGGGTGTTCATTGACAATTCGGGAGTGACACGCGAGAAATCGCCGTCATGACGCAGCTTTTTATCAGACAGCTTGCCGTCGGCCCCATGCAGAATTTCGCCTATCTCGTCGGCGATGCGCAGGCCAAAAAAGTGGCCGTCGTCGATCCCGGTTGGGATGCCGACACGATTTTTGCCGAGGCGAAAGGCGCTGGCGTCGAGATCGTGGCGGTGTTGATCACCCACACGCACTTTGACCACATCAAGGCGATCGAGAAACTCCTGAACCACGCCCCCGTTCCGGTCTACGTCCATCGTCTCGAGGTGGGACAGCTCCCCAGAATTTCGAATATCGTGACGACCGATGAGGGGACGACCATGACGATCGGATCGTTGACGGTTCGTTGTCATCACACGCCGGGCCATTCGCCGGGTTGCCAATGTTTTGATGTAGGGGCGGTTCGCGAACCGCCCTTACTCTTTACCGGCGACACCCTTTTTATTGATGCCTGCGGTCGTACCGATCTTCCGGGGAGCGATCCAAACGCCATGCACCGATCGCTCAAGCGCCTGGCGCACTTTCCGCCGGAGACGATCGTGTATCCCGGCCACGACTACGGCCCGACACCAACGGCAACAATCGGAGAGCAATTGAAAACAAACTCATTTTTGCGAGAGGCGGCCGGATCATGAAGCGCGATTTTTTGAAGACACTCACGACGCAAGGGATCCTGGCCGATGGGGCGATGGGGACCGAGCTCTATGTCAAGGGCGTGTTTATCAATCGGTGTTACGACGAGCTGTGTCTTTCGAACCCCGATCTCATTCGATCGATCCACAAGGCCTATGTCGCTGCTGGCGCCGAACTGCTCGAAACCAACACGTTTACCGCCAATCGTCCCGCACTCGCCGCATTTGGGTTTGAAGACAAGGTGACTGCGATCAATGAAGCCGCAGCGAAGCTCGCGTGCGAAGCCATCGGCGAACAGGGATTTGTGGCGGGTTCTGTGGGTCCGATTTCATGGACGAAAAAGGATTCCAAATTTTTTCCCGAAAAGGAGATGGCGGCGATTTTTGCTGAGCAAGTCGCAGCACTCGATTCTGGTGGCGTCGATGTGATCATCCTCGAAACGTTCACGCGCTTGGAAGAACTCGGCGTTGCCTATCGGGCTGCTCGGAGTGCGACACAGCTTCCGATCGTCTGTCAGGTTTCGCTCAAGTATGTTGGTGAAGGAGAGTTTGAAGGACCCCAGCCGGAAGATGTGGCGCGAACGATCGATGGCTGGGGCGCCGATGTGATCGGTGTCAATTGTTGCGACGGTCCGCAGGGAGTTTTTGAAGCGGTGAAAAGAATGCGACCGGTGACGACGCGACCGCTCTCGGCCATGCCGAATGCTGGTCTTCCGCAGATGGTGCAAGGTCGACTCCTCTACATGGCCACGCCAGAATATTTTGCGGAATACGCCCGGCGCTATGCCCAGGTTGGCGTCTCTCTGATCGGCGGTTGTTGCGGAACAACGCCGGCCCACATCCGCGAGATGAAACAATTTTTGAAGGCTGTTCGTCCCTCCTTCGCTCAAGCTGCGGAGGACAGGCCCGCTGAGGTTCATGAGCAATCCACGCCGCCAGCAGGCTCAAAACCAGTTTCGCCACTTCATGAGCGCAGTCCCTTTGGAAAAGTCTTGGCGAACCGGTTTGGCGTCTCGGTCGAAATTGATCCGCCACATGGCATCACGCCGGGGACCGCCATCGAAGGGGCAAAATTTTTGCAGGGCATCGGCGTGGATGCGATCAATATCGCCGATGGCCCGCGCGCAATGGCACGTATGAGCCCGATGGCGTTGGGTGTTATGATCGAGCAAGCGGTCGGGATCGAGACGATCATCCATTATTGTTGTCGCGACCGAAATATTTTGGGGATGCAAATGGATTTGATCGGCTCGGCAGCACTCGGCCTTTCCAATCTGATGCTGATTACGGGCGATCCGCCCAAGATGGGAAACTATCCCGAAGCAACGGCCGTGTTCGATGTCGATGCGATTGGCCTTATTCGTTTTGCGGCGAATCTCAATTGTGGGATTGATTTTGCGGGGCGACCGATCAAGGAGGCGACACAATTTGTGATCGGCTGCGGCTGTAACCCTGGTGCTGTCGATCTGGATTTGGAAGTCGAGCGTTTTCGAAAGAAGATTGATGTTGGCGCAGAGTATGTTTTTTCGCAGCCGGTCTACGATCCAAAACTTTTAGAGGAATTCTTCCGCCGCACGCGCGATTTTCCCGCGATTCCCTTTTACGTCGGGATTTTGCCGCTCGCGAGTATCCGGAACGCCGAGTTTCTCCATAACGAAGTGCCGGGCATGCAAATTCCAAAACCGGTGATGGAC
>JACQMA010000120.1 GCA_016203825.1 Deltaproteobacteria bacterium
CTCGCACCCTGTTGCTCCAGTCCCTTGACGAGAACATCCCTTCCCTCCTTGGCACGGGGGAAGAGGACGCATTTCCCTTTCCAATCGTACGACTGCAAGGAACGAACGAGGGCATCGCTTGTGGTCTCATCGGCAACGACGAGATCGGCGACACCCAGGTCGTGAAGGAGTTTCGCCGTCTGCGGCCCCACCGCTGCAACCCGCTGCTGCAATTCTTCGCCGGAGGGTGCCAAGGGCCGCGCAAAAAATCGCGTCACCGCATTTTGACTCGTGAAGACAATCCAGTGGTACGCGTAGAGTTTCTTCAGCGTTTCATCGAGACCCTGATAGTGATCCGAAGGATCGGCGATTTCGATGAACGGAATGTGGATGACGTTGGCCCCCTGCTGCTCCAATTCCGCAATCGTCTCCCCCGCTTGCTTCGCTGGCCGTGTGACGAGGATGGTTTTTCCTTGATAGGACATATCAGTCTTAACTCAGTTTTTTCAGGAGTTTTTCGGCGAGGCGAGTTCCGATTTCTTCCGCTTCGTCGAGCGGGCCGGAGGTTTTGTCGGTCACGTGTTTGGTTCCTTCCTCGTTGGCGAGATAACCATGAATCACGAGGCCAGTGGGTTTGATTTCGGCGTACGCTGCCACCGGCGTGTGGCAATCGCCGCCAACGGCCTTCAGCACGGCGCGCTCCGCAGCAATCGCAATCGCGGTCGCCCGATGATGCGCGCTCTTCACCACAAAATCATTGAGCTCCTGATCGTTGGCACGCGCTTCGATGCACAACGCCCCCTGCCCAATCGCGGGAATCATTTTCGTCGTCGGAATCAACTCCGTGATCACACGGCTGATCCCTAAACGGTTGAGACCTGCGGCTGCGAGAATGATGGCATCGATTTGACCGGCTTGCATTTTTTTGAGGCGCGTTTCGACATTCCCGCGCATCGGTTGAACATCGAGATCAGGACGCAAATGAAGAAGTTGCGTGCGCCTCCGGGGGCTCGACGTTCCGACACGCGCACCCTTCGGAAGCTTTGCGAGCGACGTCGCCACCGTTGAAATCAAAACATCGCGAGGATCCTGGCGCGGCGGAATCGCCACGATCGTGAGTCCCACGGGGAGTTCCGCCGGCATGTCCTTCATGCTGTGAACGGCGAGATCGATATCACCGCGCAGCAGCGCTTCTTCGATCTCTTTGACGAAGACACCTTTGCCGCCGAGTTCGGTCAACGCGACATCAAGCGTGTCACCGAGGGTTTTTATTTTGATGATTTCTGTTTCGGCGCCACTTTTTTCGAGGAGATGTGCAATCGAATGGGCCTGCACAAGCGAGAGCTTCGACCCCCGTGCCCCGATGACTATTTTACGCGGGAAGCTCTTCAACGATCCCCCGCACGAGGCGAACAACATTATCTGCTGCGCCCTTCATCGCCTCGAGCACTTCGGCGTGATTCATCACCCCACCATGACGATCCGCGGCAGGATTGGTAATAATGTTGATCGTGAGGACGCGCATCTTGAGAAAATTGGCGGCGATGACTTCAAACACGGTCGACATGCCAACCGTATCGGCACCCATCGTGCGATACGCCTTAATTTCGGCCGGCGTTTCATAACTGGGACCAGGGTTTGCAATATACACCCCTTCTTTCAATTCAATCTTCTGTTCCTTCGCGACATTTATGGCCAACGCACGAAGTTCACGGCTATAAGCATCGGTCATACTCGTGAACTGATCCGTTGTTCGCTGAATCGCGAGACCGATAAGAGGATTCGTCCCCATCATGTTGATATGATCGGTCACAACGAGGATATCGCCGGGATTCAAGTCGTGACGAATGCCGCCAACGGCGTTGGTCGTGATAAGCGTTCGGACGCCGAGCTGGCCGAGAACAAAATACGGAAAAACGACGTCTTGGGGCGCGTGCCCTTCATAATAATGTTGCCGTCCTTGCATGGCGACGACTGGTGTCCCCTTCCAGGCTCCAAAAACGAGCTTCCCGGCATGACCCTCCGCCCGCGACTTGGGGAAATGGGGAATATCGGCCGTGGAAAGGATATTTTGTTTCTCGAGTGCAGTCGCAAAGGCATC
>JACQMA010000113.1 GCA_016203825.1 Deltaproteobacteria bacterium
GAAGAAGCGAGAGCTCATTGAAATAGGCCATGCTGGCGAGTGTCACCGCAAGGCCGAATGTCGCCGACCACCGCGGGAGACGCGGATAGAGCCAAAGCACCAGCATTCCCAAAAACGCAACGACGGCATAATAACGGCACTGCCGCATGTGGAGGAAAAATGGAATCGCGAGGAGTTGAAACGCCCACGCCACCGGCGCGACCCTTGGTTTCCCGATCCAGCTCTTGGCAACGGCAAGCGAGAGGAAAAAGGTGAACAACCCAAAGACCGCACTTGGAAAACGATACCCCCATGGCGTTGGCCCAAAAAAATACACTCCTACCATCGCAAGTGCCGGTGTCCCCCATGGCGACCATCGCCACACCAGATGATCATCAAATTCCGTTCCGCTCATCTGGGCCATGACATTGCGCCCGTCCCAGGCGAGCGGACGACCGTGTTCCGCAAAGGTCTTCGCCAGAAACGCGACTTCGGCTTCGTCTTGCCAGAGGAGTCGATCACCTAAGTTGGAGAAGAGAAAAAAAACAGCACACACAACGCAGACGAAGAAAAAAACAAGACGTTGGAAAGAAAGACGAGTCACGATCCTTGGACAATCGTCATTAAATACCGACCGTAGTCCGTATCCCCAAATGACGTTGCAAGACGATGGAGCTGTTCTCGATCGATGAAGCCTTTCGTGTACGCGATTTCTTCGAGGCATGCGGTGATCAAACCCTGACGGTTCTCGATCGTCTCGATAAAGTTCGAGGCCTGAAGGAGCGTCGACGGCGTCCCCGTATCGAGCCACGCATACCCACGGCCGAGCTTCTCGACGGTGAGCTTCTTGTTCCGGAGATAGATAGTGTTGATATCGGTGATCTCGAGTTCGCCGCGCGCGGAAGGCTTGAGCTGTGCCGCAACGTCAGCAATGTGGGCATCATAAAAATAAAGTCCGGTGACCGCCCAGTGAGAGACGGGATCTTTCGGTTTTTCGACAATACTGATGGGTCGATCGTGCGCATCAAACTCGACAACGCCATAGCGTTCAGGGTCCTTCACCCAGTAGGCAAAGACGATGGCCCCCTCTTGTAACCGGGATGCACGCTGGAGGACATCCGAGAGCCCATGACCATAAAAAACATTATCTCCGAGGACCAGCGCACAGCTGTTACCCGCGAGAAATGTTTTCCCGATGAGAAATGCTTCCGCAATCCCTCGTGGTTCTGGTTGGACCGCGTACTGAATGTGGAGTCCCAAGCCCTCCCCTGTCTGCAGGAGTTCCCGATAGGCCGGGAGGTCTCTCGGAGTCGTGATCACCAAGATGTCGCGGATACCGGCGAGCATCAGGGTCGAAAGCGGATAGGAGATCATGGGTTTATTATAGATGGGGAGCAGTTGCTTGCTCACCGCGCGCGTGACCGGATGGAGCCGCGTGCCCGCGCCACCGGCAAGGATGATGCCCTTCATGTGCTGTATCCTTTCTGGCGAAGATACCGATCGAGCGCTTCGGTCCAATGGGGGATGGCGCCGACCACCCCCGTGATTTTTGTGTTGTCCAAGGCGCTGAAGAGCGGTCGCCGTGCACGCGTTGGGTACTCAGCACTCGTCACGGGAATCACATCGGCGTTGATATGCGCGCGACGAATAATCTCGCACGCAAAATCATACCATGTCGCCTGGCCGGAGTTGACCGCGTGATAGGTGCCGGCCGCAGCCCCTCGCTCCAGAAGGGTCACGATCATCCGGGCCACGTCGTGGGTCGATGTTGGAGACATCGTGATGTCATTCACCACGGTGAGCCTCCCCGTTTCTTTCCCCAAACGCATCATCGTCTCAACAAAATTGCCGCCCTTGCCGCTCGAGCCGGCAACACCAAAAAGTGACGCCACTCGAAGCGTGATGACATCACCACCATAGAGACGCGCGAGTGTTTCACCCATACACTTTGAAGCGCCGTACACATTGATCGGCCCCGTTGCATCCGATTCGACGTAGGGTTTTGTGGTGGCGCCATCAAAGACAAAGTCCGTACTCACGTGCACGAAGCGCGCACGTTTCTTTCGACATGCTACGGCCATTTCGCCAACGGCAGAGGCGTTGATGCGAAAGGCCTCTTCGGCATGACCCTCGGCATCGTTGACGCGATTGTAGCTCGCACAATTAACGAGGACATCGAACGTCACACTCTTCAACGCTGTATGCAGAGTCTTGAAATCCGATACATCGACATCGCGGCGTGTGAAGGGAATGATTTCAAATTTTTTGAGGTCTGATCCCAACTGCCCGTTGGCGCCCATCACGAGAATCTTCATGCTCACGACCTCTGGGTGTACTGATGCTGATAGTACTGTTGAAAATCCTTGCCGTGTTTGATCGGTCGCCACCAATCCGTTCGCTCGCTGTACCATGCGATCGTCGACTGCAGCGCATCAGGGAAAGACGTCGTGGGTTTCCATCCCAAACAAAGAAGTTTGTCGCAGTTCAAGGCATACCGAAAATCGTGACCGGGACGATCGGTCACAATCTGCAGAAGGTCCGGCGACTTGCCCATCGTGTTCAAGATAAGCGTAAAGAGCTCGCGATTAGAAATTGAGCATGTTCCACCAATATTATAGGTTTCTCCGACGGACCCCTTTTCGATAATCGTGACCAAGGCCTTCACGTGATCCTCGACGTACAGCCAATCGCGAATATTGTCGCCACGGCCATACAACGGAAACGGTTTTCCCTCGAGGGCATTCGTGATCAGAAGCGGAAGCGCCTTTTCGGGATATTGATACGGCCCAAAATTATTCGAACACCGCGTGATGACCGTCGGGAGGTGAAACGTTTGGTGATACGAGCGCACCAAGATATCTGATGCCGCCTTCGACGCCGCGTAGGCACTATTGGGGAGGAGTGCATCCGTTTCAAGCGATTCTCCCGTTGACACGGAACCGTACACCTCATCGGTACTGACGTGAATGAAGCGCGTGATCTTTCGTTCCTTCGCCGCCTCGAGCAAGGTGTGGGTGCCCAAGACATTCGTCTTCAAAAAAACCTGGGGGTCGAGAATGGAGCGGTCAACGTGGGTTTCTGCGGCAAAGTGGACAACGACATCGGCCGCATCCATCAGTGGTCGCACGACATCTTTTTCGACAATGTCACCTTTGACCCAGCGGTAGCGTGGATTTGTTTCGATATCGCGCAGATTGTCGGGATTACCCGAATACGTTTGTTTGTCGAGGTTCACCACCGACCAGTTTTTCGTCGTGAGAGCATGTCGCACGAAATGCGATCCGATGAATCCCAATCCGCCAGTCACAAGAAGGTTCATGTCAGAAGAAGGCCTCAAGCTGTGCAAGCGTTGGAAATTTTTTATCCCGCTCCGAAAGCGTAACATCGTTCTCAGAGATGGGCCAGGCTATGCCGAGTTCCGGATCATTCCAGAGGAGTCCCCGTTCGGCATCAGGTTCATAAAAATTGGAAACCTTATACAGAACTTCCGTTCCCGGCTCGAGGGTACAAAAACCATGGGCAAAGCCTCTGGGGATAGAAATCTGCTGCCACTCCTTGGCGCTGAGCGTTGTCGTCACATGTTTTCCAAAAGTCGGAGATCCTCTTCGAATATCGACGACAACATCAAAAATCGCTCCCCGAGTGACACGAATGAGCTTGTCTTGAGCATGTGGCGGAATTTGAAAGTGAAGTCCGCGAACCATCCCTCGCTCAGACGAAAGAGAGTGATCATCCTGAACAAAATCAAACGGGATGCCAATTTTGAGAAAATCCCTCTTATTATACGTCTCGGAGAAAAATCCGCGATGATCGCCCCACTTCTTGGGGACGAGTATCTTGACGTCCAGGAGAGCTGTCTCAATAACCCGCATGGTCCGGAAAATCTATACAGGCGGGTTATCCCTGTCGAGCATAAAAAAACCCGCCCCCGTTCAAGCGGAGGCGGGCGTTTTTCGTAACACTATTAAACTTAATGCTTGGCCAGGCGATTCCTCTTCACATAGGCCCAGAGCTTTTTGGTCATTTGGCTCGGAGCGACCGGCGTTGTGCCGAATACCTTATTGATGGGGGTATTGCAGCCCTTGAAGTTAATCGTGTAACCGCCGAACGCCTTCTTCTTGCCTGCCTTCTTTACTTTTCTTCGCTTTGCCATTGCTTCCTCCTCGTACAGCGATTTTCGCATCCTCACCATTGAGCAAGACGACTCGCTGTTGTCAAAATGCGAGGGAAATATAGCAGGTTTTCAGACGTGGGGGAACAAAAAAGTGATGTTTTTACGTCTTAAACGGGGGTCAGCCACTCCCGATATCGGTCGTTTTTCCCTCGGACGACGTCGAAAAAGAGGCGCTGAAGTCGCTTTGTCATCGGTCCTGGCTTCCCCGTCCCGATGGAGCGATCGTCGATTTCACGAATAGGAGTCACCTCGGCGGCCGTCCCGGTGAAGAAGACTTCATCGGCAATATAGAGGAAATCACGAGTGAGATTCTCCTCGCGAATATCCAGTTTCTCGTCGTGGCCGAGGGCAATAACCGATTGGCGCGTGATCCCATTGAGAATCCCCGCCGAAAGCGGTGGTGTACGAATGACCCCATCTTTGACGGCAAAGATATTTTCGCCTGCCCCCTCGGCGACGTAACCATTCACGTCGAGCATCACGGCCTCTTCGTAGCCGAGACCGACCGCCTCACGCTTGGCCAAGACCGCATTCGCGTATTGTCCCACGACTTTTCCTTGCGACATTCCGGCATTGACGTGGTGACGCGCAAACGATGAAATCTTCACCCGCACGCCTTGGTCGACGGCCCCCTTGCCGAGGTATTCGCCCCAGGGCCATGTGGCAATGGTGACCCGAGTGGGATTATTGGCATAGACGCCCATCTCGCCATCGCCACAGAAAATGACAGGCCGGAGGTAGCAGGACTTGAGACCGTTCACCTTCACCGTCTCAACACACGCTGCACTCACCTCTTCTTCGCTGAACGGAACCTTCATCTGAAAAATCCGGCAACCATCGAACATCCGGCGAATGTGCTCGCGAAGGCGAAAGATGGCGGATTTTCCGTCGGCAAGCTCGTAACACCGAATCCCCTCAAAAAGCGCGACGCCGTAATGGAGTGTGTGCGTCAGGACGTGAACATTCGCCTCGTCCCAATCAACGAGCTTCCCATCCAACCAGATTTTTTTTGATTTCTGAACCATACATCCTCCCCTTGCGAAGGGGAAAACCATCCTATACTCTTCCCTGGAGTGCAACCGACATTCACAAAAGCCCTCATCACCTCGTGGATCGCGCATGCCGCTACCATTGCTGCACTCGTGTGGGTTGCGTGGATTGCCGCACCAAAAAATCTTGTCGGAGATGGGGTGGTGGAAGTGGTGGTGGTTGGATCACTCGAGAACACTACTAGAGTGGCGGACACTTCCCGAGGAGGAGACTGGGTGGGGGAACCGTCCGCCGAATTCGCAGCGAAGGCGGATTGGGGAGGGCTTCGCCCTCCCGAAGTTGTCTCCTCGGAGGGAAGTGTCCGTCACTCGGAAGCTCGTGGCAATCCAACTCTCACCGCTATTTGGAAAAAGATTAATCGTGCAAAATATTATCCCCTCGTCGCCCGCGAACAAAAACTTGAAGGGGCACCGCGAGTGCAATTTCAGATTGATAACGATGGAAATGTGACCACCATCTCACTCGTTGACTCTTCGGGTTCAGATATTTTGGACGATGCCGCCCTCGAAACCATTCGACGTGCGGCCCCACTCCCCGCCTACCCCGAACCCATTACGCTCGCGATTCGCTATTCGCTCCAAAATTAAAAGTTTTCGGTCACAGACAGAGATGTTGTTTTTTTTGACGCTTGTTCTC
>JACQMA010000118.1 GCA_016203825.1 Deltaproteobacteria bacterium
CTCGATACGGACGATTGCAGGTCATTGCGTCAAAGGCGTCGGCGACGGCAGTGATCCGTGCGCACAAGGGAATTTTTTCTCCGGCAAGTCCATCGGGGTAACCACTTCCGTCGTACCGTTCATGATGCGAGCGAATAATCGAAAGACATGGTTCCAGACTCTTGAGCGGTTTGCAGATTTCAAAGCCGCGCGCGGGATGTTCGCGGATGTGCGCCATTTCTTCGTCGGTCAGTTTTTCTTGCTTGAGCAAAACCGATTCACGAATGGCAATTTTGCCGATATCGTGGAGCAATGCCCCCTTGCGCAACGTTTCCATCTCGCGACCGTTGATACTGAGCGTGCGCGCGAGACTCATGGCAAGCGTCGCGACACGTTCCGAGTGGCCATGGGTCGATGCATCTTTGGCTTCGAGGGCTGCGGCAAGCGAGATCAAAATGTTTTCGCTCGTATCAAGGTCGTCGTGGAGAAATTTCATACGGAGCAAGGATTTGATTCGTCCGACGAGTTCGGGACGATTCAAGGGCTTTGTCAAAACGTCGTCGGCGCCAAATTCAATGGCCTTGAGCCGACCCTCGACGTCTTCGCGCGAGGTCATGGCGATCAGCGGCAGGAATTGTGTGGTCGGTTGCTGTTTGATGCGGCGGATCAGCTCATAGCCTGAGAGCGAGGGCAGTCCCAGGGTCAACAAGACGAGATCGGGGCATTGGTTGTGGATGACACTCAAGGCTTGTTCTCCATCACCCGTCATCTCGAGTTCATACGCGAGTGGCGAGAGCATCGTGGAGACCTGATGGCGGCTTTCTTCGTTGGAATCTGCAATGAGAAGGCGAACGGTATGGCTCATGGCGCGCCCTCTAACAGAAAGGAGGGCATTTGTCGTCATGAAAACGATTGACAGCGAAGGGGATTGCGATACACGGTCCCGCTCGATGTGGCGCTTGATCAAAACCTTCGTGTACACCGCAATCGTTATCGGAGTCGTCCTGACGTTCACGGGGTACAAGATCGACGGGAAGACCGTTCCTCAATATCTTCAGGGTTTATTTTCGGCGAAGGGGATGGGGGAAGGCGTCAAAGACATTCGGGTCTTGGTGGGCGAGGCGATCAAGGCCGTCGGGGCGGAAATTGCTCCCCAGGAACTGACCGAGGAAGAGCAAAAGAAGTTGGATGAACTTGTGAAGCGCGAAATCGAAAAAGGAAAACCGGTCGAAGGGAAACCAGATCAAAAGGCGCTCCCCCCGGAAAAGAAAAAATAAGAGGAGCCAACCATGACGACCCCAACAACAGAACACTGTAAGATCGAAGGCTGCAAACGGCCGTACCGTTCGAAAGGGTATTGCAATGTCCACTTTCGCAAGTGGCGCCGGGGAGAACTCGAAGCCAAACCGCGGTACAAGACGTGCGGCGAAGAAAACTGTCGAAAACCCATGGTTCGCAACGGGCAGTGTCAGGAACATTATGACGCCTGGGATGCTTCGCGAAAAGCAGCCGCTGCGACTCCGGTCGCCGAAACGGCGAAGCCCGCCAGTGAAGAACCCTCAGCGAAGGAATAAACTCCTTGAAGCGTACCGGCTCCTGAGTGACTCTTTTGGTCCCCGTCACTGGTGGCCGGCGGAAACACCGTTCGAAGTCATGGTCGGTGCGATCCTCACGCAAAACACCAATTGGAAAAATGTCGAGAAGGCGATCGAGAACCTCAAGAAGGCACAGGTTCTCTCACCCCAAAAACTTTACAACCTTCCACCAACGACACTTGCAAAACTGATTCAGCCTGCTGGCTATTTCCGTGTAAAAGCAAAACGGCTCCGACATTTCCTGAAGTATTTTTTGGAGACGTACGGCGGAGATGTCAAAAAAATGGAAGCGGGCTCACTTGAGAAGCTGAGGGCTGAGCTTCTCGGCGTCAATGGCATTGGTCCTGAAACCGCCGATTCCATCCTTCTGTATGCCCTCAACAAACCGATCTTTGTGATCGATGCCTACACCAAACGCGTTTTGAATCGTCATGGTCTCTGCGCCGAGGATGATGGTTATGAGGAACTTCAGAATATCTTCATGGATAACTTAAAGCCGGACGTTTCTCTTTATAATGAATACCATGCCCTCGTGGTCGAAGTCGGTAAGGAATTCTGCCGCACAACTCCCAAGTGCTCCCAGTGCCCGTTGAACGGCTGGAATTGGGAGAAGAGAAGATAACCTGGATTACTTCGGTCTTACAATCGAAAGGACGTACGCGTCGGGGTGGATGTAGGTGTGGGCGGCGCGGAGGATGTCGTCGCGGGTGACGGCCAAGATTTTCTGCGGATAGCGCTTCACTTCATCGATCCCCAACCCATAGAGTTCGTTGAAGGCCAGGTTCGAGGCCCAACTGCCGTTGCGCTGCAGATCGAGTTCATACGTGCCGACAAGGTATTCCTGCGCGCGCTTCAATTCTTCCGTCTTCACTTCCCGTTCACGAATCTTCGTGAGCTCGCGCAAAATGCCCTCAATCGCGGTATCGACTTTTCCTGGCTCCGTTCCCATGTAGACCGCGAAGTGACCGGGATCGATCCCCGCTTGCACCGATGAGCTCACCGAGTAGGCGAGGCTTTGCTTGTCGCGCAACTCCAGGAAGAGACGTCCTCCTTGGCCTGCGAGGATATTGTTGAGGACCGTGATCGCGTAGTGATCGGGACTCTTATAGCGGGGTCCCTGAAATCCGAGAACGATGTGGGCCTGCTCTTTTTCCTTCTTCGTCGTCTCGATACGCAGGATGCTCCGTGGACACTTGTCATGCGTGATTTTTGGTGTGCGCGGTTTTCCCTGGGGTAGTTTGTCCATGAGTCGCTTGGCAACATCTTCAGCTTCACTACTGCTGACATCGCCCGCGATGGACAACACGAGGTTGCGACAACGCACGGTGTCTGACCAGGAGCGTTGCAGGTGGTTTGAGGTGAATGAGGCAACCGTGGTCTTTGTTCCTAACGACGGCATTCCGTAAGGGTGATGAGGATAGAGCGTCTTAAAAAAATGGAGAAAGGCAACTGTCGACAGAGAATCTTCCTGATCACGAATCGCCTGCATTTGGAGTGCGCGCTCGTTTTTGACCTCGTTCGGATCGAAAGACGGTTCGGTGAGGACTTCGGTGAAAAGGGAAAAGCCCTCTCGGACATGGTCGCTCAAGAATTCACTTCGCAGTCCGATGGCGTTGCGTCCTGTAAAGCCATCGAGGTTTCCCGCAAACGAGTCGATCGTCTGCGCGATCTCTTTGGCGCTGCGACGCTTCGTTCCCTTGGTGAGGGCACGTGCGGTGAGCGCATTGATGCCAGAAGTTTTTGGCGTTTCACAGCGATTGCCGCCGAGGACGGTTGCCACGACCGAAACAATTGGCAGTGTATGATTTTCACGCACGATGAGCGTCAGGCCATTGGGGAAATGCGTGATGGATGGTTCAAGTTCCGATCTGTCAGACCGTCGGTGGGTTCTGCTGCTTGGGGGACGGAGGGCGTTCGTGAGTTGCGCCTTCTTTGACGACCACGGAGACTTTTTCGGCGTGACGAGGACGGCCGTGAGATTTTTCTCCTGAAGATAGGTTTGGGCCACGCGTCGCACGTCATCCGTTCGCACATCCATCAGCATTTGGTAGTACCGCGCTTCGAACTCGTGACTGCCAGCCGTGGCGAGGAAATTGGAAAGTTTATCCGATTCGCCGCCCACGGTCTCACGTTCGTAGACCTGCATCGCCCGGATATTTGTTTTTGCGAGCTCCAGTTCTGCCTGGCTCACCGCATGCTGCTGGATGCGTTCGATTTCTTCGCGAATCGCCGCCAAGGCCTTTGCCGCATTCCCGTCGTTGAACATGCCCTGAACGGCAAAGAGACCAGGGTCGCGCGGAGTGTAGGAATAGGAGCCGATACGATGGACGAGTCGCTTTTTCTCTTTGACCTCGAGCTCAAGCCGCGACGACTCCGCGCCCCCCAAAATGTGACTCAAGACATCAATGGCGGGGACATCAGGATGGACGACGGCCGGAATGTGATAGCCCAAGGTGCCATGCGTACTTTGAATGTTCATGCCCGTGACGAATAATTTCTGTCGTTGTTGCGGGTGTTCAGCAGGAGAAGGGTGTGACGGCGGCGGCGATCCTGTGAATCCTTCGAAAGCTCGACGGACTTTCTCCAACATGGTCTTGGTTTCAAAATTGCCAACAACAATGAACGCCATGTTTGCGGGGACGTACCAACGGCGATAGAAATTGAGCAGAGTATCGTGGGTAAACGAGCGGACCGTCTCCACGTACCCGATAATCGGCCGACGGTAGGAGTGATGCTCATAGGCCGTCTGAAAAAGATACTCGCTCGCCATACGCGACGGGTTGTCGTGTTCGCGGCGAATTTCTTCGAGGATCACCTCTTGTTCGCGTTTGAGTTCCTCGGCGTCGAAGAGGGGATGCGAAACGGCATCACTCAAAATTGCCAGTCCCTGATCGACGTACCGCGACGCCATATTAATGTAGTAGACCGTTTGGTCGAACGACGTATAGGCGTTGATCTCGCCGCCGGCGGCTTCAACATCGCGGGCGATCGATCCGACGGGTCGAGTTGGCGTCCCCTTGAAGAGCATGTGTTCAATGACGTGACTGATGCCGGCTTCCGGGTCTGTTTCGAAGGCACTCCCGACCTTGGCAAGGGCATTGAGGGCGACCACGGGTGCGGCGTGGTTTTCCGCAAGCAGCACCTGGAGTCCGTTGTCGAGTTGAAAGGATTGGACGGCCATGGAAGGTTTTGATATCCCAAGAAAAATGGTGAAAGCCAAGAAAAAACTCACGAAGACCGTGACGGTCGAGAGGCTTGAAGTAGAAGTGCGCCGTCATAACCAACTCTATTTTGTCGAACATGCGCCGGAAATTTCTGATGAGGCCTTTGACCGGCTGGTTGAAGAGCTCCGGCGACGTCGGCCGGATTCCCCTGTCTTACGTGAACTCGTTTCGGACGTGAGGCCAGCCGGGGCACGTGTGGTTCACACGACACCGATGCTCTCGCTGGACAAGTGTTATGACGACGAAACGTTGACCTCCTGGGTCGAGAAGTTCGCAGGCGACGTGATCGCGACACCGAAGATTGACGGCTGTGCCGTTTCGCTGCGTTACGACGATCAGGGAACGTTGACCGTTGGAGCAACGCGCGGAAATGGCTTGGAAGGTGAGGAGATCACCTCGAATATTCGTTTCATCAAAGCCATTCCGCAGTCGATCATCCTCAAGAATGTCGAAGTCCGCGGCGAAATCTATATGCCGCTTTCGGTTTTTGCGCGTTATCGTGAGACGTTTGCGAATCCACGCAACCTCACAGCAGGTGCCATCAAGCTCAAAGATGCAAAAAAGACGGCGGACTATGACCTTGCCTTCTTTGCGTATGATCTTTTGGGGAGTGCGTCGGCGACTGAAGAGGAAAAACGAAAGCTGCTGGAACGTTCGGGTTTTCCGGTGATCGAGGGAAAAGTTGCTTCGCGCGAACAACTCCACGACCTCTTTTCCTCTTTCTTCAAACGGAGGGATGAACACGATTTTGAAACGGATGGTGTTGTCTTTCGCGCGAATCGTGTCGAAGAACAAAACCGCTTGGGGAGCACCGCCCATCATCCGCGGTATGCGATTGCCTATAAGTTTCAGGGTGATTCTGGGGTGACGACCCTTATCGATGTTGAGTGGAGTGTCTCGCGCACCGGTGCGATCACGCCCGTGGGAATTGTCGAGCCGGTCGAGCTCTCGGGTGCTTCGGTCCGTCGTGCTTCTCTCCATAATGTTGGCTTGATGAAGAAATTGGGTGTCACGAAGGGCGCAAAAGTCCTCATGATGCGGCGTGGAGGGGTCATTCCGAATCTTGAATCCGTGGTCGAGCCCGGAAAGGGAACGATTGAGATTCCAAAGCAATGTCCCTCGTGCGGATCTTCCACAGAACTTCGCGACGATTTTCTGTACTGCACCAACGCAAAAAATTGTTTGAAGAGTAAAGTCGGTGAGCTCTCGCATTTTGTAAAAACCGTCGAGATTGATGGTTTCGGCGATAAACTTCTCGGTCGCCTTTATGAAGCAGGGGTTGTGACGGATGTTGCGGAACTTTACGATCTCACGGTGGATGAATTGTTACGCATGGAACGCATGGGTGATGTGTTGGCGGCAAAGCTTATCAAGAATATCGACGATCGTCGGCAGATTCCGCTCGATGTCTTTTTGCGAAGTTTTGGAATTCGTGAATTGGGAAAGCACGCCTCGAAAATTCTCGCAGGTCTTGGGAGTCTCGAGAAAATTCGGACACTGACGGAAGAAGATCTCTCGGCGATTCACACGATCGGGCCCGTGATTGCGCGAGAAGTTGTTGGGGGATTGAAGCGAAAGAAAAGACTGATCGAGAAATTATTGAAACGAGTGACGGTTGTTCATGCGACGGAAAGGGCGCAGCATGCGGTACCCCTACAGGGAAAATCTTTCCTCTTCACGGGAACCCTTCTTTCGATGGAGCGCAAAAAAGCCGAAAAACTGGTGGAAGAGAAAGGTGGCACGGTCGCCCAATCGGTCACCAAAGACCTCGATTATTTGGTTGTGGGGGATGGCGGTGGAGCTGGATCAAAACTTGGTAAGGCTCAATCCATCCAAGGCAAGGGCGGATGCGTTAAAATCATCAATGAAAACAAGTTCTTAGAAATGACCTCCACTGCCGTCTAAGGGGGCAACTTTTGGGTTCAATCTGCCGATAATAAGAGGGAGAGGAAGGGTGGTTCCATGCTGAGTGCTGGGATTACAGCGGCTGAACACGATCTCGCGGAACGGCAGGTCCATGCCAAATATGGAGAAGCCATTGACGGAGTTGAGAGGGAAGACGGAAGCGGGAAGAATTGGATTTTTAAAGGATATTATTATCTGGGTGAAGTGAGCAGACTCCCTGCCAACGGTTTCTTCTCTACGCACAGGCGTAGAGGGTGGATAGAGTTCTAAATATCTTTTTTGTAGCAGGGACAGCCCCACGGGCTGTCCCTC
>JACQMA010000019.1 GCA_016203825.1 Deltaproteobacteria bacterium
CCGCTGAAGGAGAGGGGTGTTTCGGTGGTCATCGTAATAGCGAGGGTTCGGCAAGATGGCCGCAAGAAATGCAGCCTGATGGGTCGAAAGCTGCGATGCCGATTTTCCAAAATAATGCCGGGCGGCCGCCTCGGCCCCAAAAATTCCTTTCCCCCATTCGACACTATTCACGTACAGTTCCAAAATCCGGTCTTTGGAGAGAAAGAGTTCGAGTTCAAGGGCGATCAGAAATTCGCGAAGTTTTCGCAGAGGTGTCTTTCGCGGAACAAGGTAGAGGGTGCGAGCGAGTTGTTGGGTGATGGTCGAGGCACCACGTGAAAAACGCTTTCGCCGCCAGTTGATCGACATGGCGTCCTTGATGGCTTCCCAATCGAAACCGTGGTGTTCAGAGAAACGGCTGTCTTCCGAAATCACGACGGCCTGGCGTAAGGAAAGGGCGATCTTGGAGAGCGGAACGGGCCGGTGATCGATGATGCCCCGCTGGCGGGCGAGCTCCATGTACGAGCTGCTTTTTGTCATGTTGGTTCGAAGCGGTGTGACCACCGGAAGGATGACCAGGTTCGAGGTGATGTACCACCAACTGAGACCCAAGCAGATACTCGCGGCGAGCGTCAGATGATGGCGAGTCCGTGCACTCATCTTCCCTTGTTAACATTCCTTGCGTAGCGGAGCAAGATCACATAAACGGGAGCGCATTCACAAAGGAGGTTCGATGTCGGTACAGTCAGATCGCTGGATTCGAAAGATGGCCCTCGAGCTCGGCATGATTGAGCCTTTTGAGGAGCAGCAGGTTCGTGCGGGGATTTCGTTTGGGCTGTCGTCCTATGGCTACGATTTTCGAATCGACCGGACGTTCAAGGTCCCCAATCTTGCTTCAAAAAAACTTTTTGATCCCAAGGCCGTGGCCTCCGACGATTTTACCGATGTTGTAGGGGACGCGTGCGATATCCCCGCGGGGAGTTATGTCCTCGGGCACACGGTGGAGTACTTCCGCATTCCGCGTGATGTCATTACCATCGCCTTCGGAAAATCGACCTATGCCCGGTCCGGTGTTTTGGTGAACGTGACGCCGTTCGAGCCCGAGTGGGAAGGGCACGCGACCATTGCCATCGTCAACACGAGTCAGCGACCGGTGCGCATCTATGCCGGCGAAGGCATCGGGCAGATCCTCTTCTTGCAGGCTGCCGAGCCGTGTGCTATTTCGTACGCCGATAAAAAAGGAAAGTATCAGGCGAGTCGTGGCATCACCACCGCCAAGGGGAAGGGATAAATGACGACACGAACGTATTCGATCGATCGAGCAGAAAACCTGACGTTGTGGCAGCGGCTGTACCTCCCCGCCATTCTGCAGGGGATGATGATTACAGGCTGGCACCTCATCAAAAATATGATGCGGCGCGACGATCGCATCACGATCGAATACCCCGAAGTCAAAAAACAACTCCCGCCGGGCTATCGTGCCGAGCATCGCCTGATGCAACGCGAAGATGGCTCGGTTCGCTGCACGGCGTGTATGCTCTGCGCCACGATTTGTCCCGCGCGCTGTATCGAAATCGAAGCTGAGGACGTCGGCGACGACACGATCGAAAAACGGCCGAAAAACTTTACGATTAACGAATTGCGCTGCGTTTTTTGTGGGCTCTGTGTCGAGGCCTGTCCGTGTGATGCGATCCGGATGGATAC
>JACQMA010000129.1 GCA_016203825.1 Deltaproteobacteria bacterium
AAATGAGCTTTTGGGAAAAAAAGTTGAAGTTCTTATTCCCCCGCGCCTTCGAACGCACCATCAGGGCCATCGCACACATTTTTTTGCCGAACCGAAGAGTCGACCGATGGGTGCAGGTCTTGATTTGTGGTGCCTTCGAAAAGACGGCAGCGAATTTCCCGCCGAAATCAGTTTGAGTCCTCTCGGGATGGGAGAGGAGATATCGGCGACCGCCGCGATTCGGGACATCACGGATCGCAAGCGTATGGAAGACCAGCTGCGTCGAGCCCACGATGAATTGGAAGTGAGAGTGGAACAGCGCACAGCCGATGTTCGTCGTCTGGCGGGCCTTCACTTGCAGATGGTGCGCGAAGAAGAGCGAACGAGCATCGCGCGCGAAATTCATGATGATCTTGGACAATACCTTACGGCCCTCAGAATGGACCTTTCCGCACTGGAGCGAAAGGTGGTGGCCGAGGCGAGCGAAAAAGTTGCCACCGAACTTCTCCGGAGATCACGAGCGATGTTTCAGGTCCTCGACCAGACGCTTGAGGTGGTTCGTCGGATTTCAGCACAGTTGCGTCCGACGATGATCGACGAGTTGGGGATTGCCGCTGCCCTCGAGTGGCAGGCGGGAGAGTTTGGACGGCGTTCGGGAATCCCCTGCCATTACCAGTCGGAGCTGAAACACATGGCCCTCGACCATGAGGTGTCCACCGCTGTTTTTCGTATTTTTCAGGAGCTCCTGACCAATATCACTCGTCATGCGGAAGCCACCAAAGTGGACGTAGAATTGAAGAAAACGGAAGAGACTTTGATCCTTCGGGTCCATGACAATGGAAAAGGAGTCACCGAGGCAGAGCTCGAGCGCGCCAACTCGCTCGGTGTGATTGGGATGCGTGAACGTGCCCATCTTGTCGGTGGCAAGATTGACTTTGTGGGAAAACCGGGAAAAGGAACAACCGTGACGCTACAGGTTCCCTATCGTGAGGTGAAGGAGGGAGAACATTCATGATCAAAATCCTGGTGGTCGATGACCATACCATGGTGCGGACCGGTATGAAGCAACTTCTGACGGAGCAGCTTGAGGCCGCAAGCGTCGGAGAGGCAGCCGATGGCGATCAGGCATTGGCCATCATTCAGAAGGAACCGTGGGACATCGTTATTCTCGACGTGACGCTGCCCGATCGCAATGGTCTCCAGATCCTCAAGATTTTAAAGCAGGATCACCCCAACCTTCCCGTCCTCATCTTGAGTATGCACCCCGAAGAAGAGTTTGCCATCGAAGCGCTTCGGAGGGGGGCGGCGGGGTACATCACGAAACAAAGTGCCGCTGATGAACTGGTTGCGGCCGTCAGAAAAGTATTGGCAGGAGGGAAGTATATTTCATCGCAACTGGGGGAACACCTTGCTCTCTCGCTTGGTTCGGAGACCATTAAGGCCCCCCATGAGAACCTTTCGGAACGCGAGTATCAAGTCCTTTGCCTTATGGCCTCGGGGGAGACGCCGACGATGATTGCGAAGAAGTTGGAACTCTCCGTCAAAACGATTAGCACCCATCGTGCCCATATCCTCGAAAAACTTCACATGACGACGAACGCCCAGCTCATTCATTATGCCCTTAAGCACCATTTGGTGGCCTAATTTTTCACTTCTCATAATCTGAAGCCTTTTTCAGGTTTTCGCCGATGGGCAGATTTTTTCTGTGGCGTAGAATGGCTCATGTGAATCGTGACCATAAAAAATGGAGGTGCGACATGAGGGTTTTTATTGCCGATGATTCCGTGATGGTCCGTGACCGACTGGCGTCCCTGCTGTCGGAATTGACGGGGGTCCAGGTGGTGGGAACCGCGGCGACGTGCTACGACGCCTTCGATTCGATCTTGGATTTGAAACCCGACGTTGCGGTGTTGGACATGCGGATGCCGGGTGGATCGGGATACCTTCTTCTGGAAATGGTGAAGAAATGGTTGCCGCAGACCAAGGTGATTGTGCTCACCAACTTCTCGGAGAAAATTTATCGCGAGTGGTGCCGCGATAATGGTGCGGACTACTTTTTCGATAAGTCGAAAGAATTTGAAAAAGTTCCCGAAGTCCTCCAGGGACTCATGGCGACCACGGCCTCTTAAGATTTAAAAATTCCCCTTGATCTCCCATTGAAACGGGCTAACGTCGCCGCCTGCAATGTCCCGTAAAAGCTGAGGAGGATCAGGTGGCGACCAAGTATGTTTTTGCGTTTGGCAATGGGAAGGCCGAAGGGAAAGCTGACATGAAAGAACTCCTGGGGGGGAAGGGGGCGAATTTGGCCGAGATGAGCGGGCTTGGTCTCCCCGTGCCGCCGGGATTTACCATCACGACCGAGGTCTGCACGTATTTTTATGATCACGATCAGACGTACCCCGCCGAACTGAAAGAGCAAGTCATTGCAGCGCTGAAACACGTTGAAAAAATCATCGGGGCAAAGTTTGGCGATCCCCACAATCCCCTTTTGGTTTCCGTTCGCTCGGGCGCCAGGGCCTCGATGCCCGGGATGATGGATACGATTTTGAATCTTGGTCTCAACGATGCGGTCGTCGAAGGTCTTGCGGTCAAGACGAACAATGCCCGTTTTGCGGCTGATAGTTACCGGCGTTTTGTACAGATGTACGGTGACGTCGTCATGGGGGCGTCGAGCGAAGGCTTTGAACATCTGATCGACGAGATGAAGCGAGAACGGAATGTTCGGCTCGATACGGAACTCACCGCCGAGGACCTCAAGGAGCTCGCGGCGCGTTTCAAACGGCGCATTGCCGACGACCTCGGCACCTCTTTCCCCGACAGTCCCGAAGAACAATTGTGGGGAGCCATTGGCGCAGTTTTTCGCTCGTGGCAAACACCACGTGCGATCGAGTACCGTCGTTTGCATGCGATTCCTGCTGCGTGGGGGACTGCCGTCAATGTCCAGGCCATGGTCTTTGGGAATATGGGTGAGCACTCAGCAACGGGGGTTGGGTTTACGCGCGATCCTTCGACGGGTGAACATCGTTTCTTTGGCGAATACCTGATCAACGCCCAAGGGGAAGATGTCGTGGCGGGCATTCGCACACCGCAACCGATCAATATCGCCGCAAAAACCGATGCCGCCCAGCTCTCCCTCGAAGAGGCGATGCCGGAATCCTATCGACAGCTTGATGGCATCACTCAAAAACTCGAGGCTCACTATCGTGACATGCAGGATATTGAATTTACGATTCAAGAGGGAAAGCTTTGGATGTTGCAGACGCGCAATGGAAAACGAACCGCTGCCGCTGCGGTGAAAATTGCGGTCGATCTGGTGAATGAAAAGATGATCGATCAGAAAACAGCAATCAAGCGTGTATCCGCCAGTCACTTGGACCAACTGCTCCATCCCACCATCGACCCACAAGCTCGACGCGAGGTCATTGCGAAGGGACTTCCCGCGTCGCCCGGTGCGGCTGTGGGAAAGGCGGTGTTCTCTGCCGACGATGCCTGGGAGTGGCACAACCGTGGAGAAAAAATCGTCCTCATCCGTCTCGAAACGTCTCCCGATGACATTAAGGGGATGGCGGTTGCGGAAGGAATTCTGACGGCACGTGGAGGGATGACATCGCACGCCGCTGTCGTGGCACGTGGTATGGGAAAGCCCTGTGTTGCCGGTTGTCATGACCTCGCGGTCAATGCGACCAAGAAGGAATGTGCGGCGGGATCGATCACGGTGCGTGAAGGAGATTGGATCACGCTCGATGGTGCTACGGGTGAAGTCATGGCGGGGGCATTGCCGACCGTAACCCCCGAACTCACTGGCGACTTTGGAACTTTTATGGGTTGGGTTGATGGCGTGCGACGGTTGGGAGTTCGCGCCAATGCGGATACGCCTCACGATGCCGAAGTCGCGCGACGCTTTGGTGCCGAGGGGATTGGCCTGTGTCGAACGGAGCACATGTTCTTTGAGGGCGATCGCATTGACGCCGTTCGTGAAATGATTTTGGCGAGCGATGTCGAAGGTCGCAAGCAGGCGCTTAAAAAAATTCTCCCGATGCAGCGTAAAGATTTCGTCGGTATTTTTCGCGCGATGGACGGTTTTCCCGTGACGATCCGTCTCCTCGATCCGCCGCTGCACGAATTTCTCCCTCATACCGATAAGGATATTGCAGAGCTTTCACAGGTGACGGGGGTTTCGGCCGATCAACTCCGCCGTAAACGCGATGAGCTTCACGAATTCAACCCGATGTTGGGGCATCGCGGTTGTCGTCTTGGGATTACATTCCCCGAGATCTACGCCATGCAAGTGCAGGCGATCATGGAAGCCGCGTGTGAGCTGACTGCGCAGGGAGTGAAGGTCATTCCTGAAATTGAAATTCCGCTCGTGGGTCATGTGCATGAACTGAAAATGCTTCGAACCATCTGCGACAAGGTGGCGAGTGAGGTCATCAAGCACACGGGGACGGACGTCGAGTATCTCCTCGGCACGATGATCGAATTACCGCGCGCCTGTGTCGTGGCCGATGAAATTGCTCACGCTGCGGACTTCATGAGTTTTGGGACGAATGACTTGACGCAAACGACGTTTGGTTTTTCGCGCGATGACGCGGGGAGTTTTTTGGGTGAATACGTCGAGCGTCATATTCTCCCGGTCGATCCTTTTGTCTCGATTGATAGGGGTGGGGTGGGGAAGCTCATGAAGATGGCCTGCGACTTGGCTCGGAAGACGAAGCCCGACATCGTCATTGGTATTTGTGGTGAACATGGCGGCGATCCCTCGTCGGTGATGTTCTGTCATGAGCTTGGGCTCGACTACGTGAGCTGTTCGCCCTATCGTGTCCCGATTGCGCGACTCGCAGCAGCACAGGCGGTGTTGAAATGAAGATGTTGATTGCTCTTGTGTTTTTATCGTTCACCAGTTGTTCCGTCGGTGATGATATTTTCGATGACTTGGGCACAAACATCTCGAGTCCCACCGGGCTTGCTGTGGATTCGACGAATCGTCGTTTGTATGTCACCAATTCCAATAGCGGTGTGAACTATGACTGGGAGCAGGGGTCCCTCCAGATTGTGGATATTGCAACTCCCCAGGACCCAGAACTTCAGGGAACAGCTGCAACATTGAGTTTCTCGGGTGAAGTCTACGTCGACATCGCGAATAATCGTGCCTACGTTGCTAACCGTTTTAGCGAAGGAGAAGGAGCGGCGAGTGATCGTCTCCTCGTGGTCGACGTATCGACTCCAACGGATCCGTTCGTTGTGGAGGAAGTCTCTGCACAATTAAACCCCTTTGCTGTTGATTGTTGTGCGGGTGATTCTGGCAATCTGTTGCTTTCCACTTCTTCACAAGGTGTTTTACAGTACGGTTCCATTGGGGGCTCTTCGCTGACGCTCAATAATGTGGATATTTTACAAACTCTATCGAACGGATTCTTACTGTCACGCGCCACGGTGACGGACGTGGAGATTGTTGGTACTTGGGCTTTCCTGTCGCGTAACGAGGGGGGTATCCTCGTCATCAATCTCGGAGAAATTGCGGATACAAGCAAGAACCCGGTCGACTACTTTATCGACGACATTCGTTCACCGCGCGGTCTTGCTGCGTCGGGAACAAAACTCCTCGTAGCGGATGAGGACATCATCGATGGCACACTGACCTCGCGTGTTGTGATTCTGGAGACTTCGGTGTTCACCGCCAGCAATGCCACGGACACGACGGTGATTCAGCAGAGTTATACATCGGGGGATCAATCTCTTCTGGTAGCGACGGTGTCCGTCGGGCGTGATCCACAGCGCATCGAGGTTGCGGGGACACAGGCTTTTGTTACGAATATGGATGACGATACCGTTTCCGTGATCAGCCTTGAGAGCAATTCACCAGGCACTCCCATCGCCGTTGGCGATCAACCTTTTGGAGTAGCGGTCGACTCCCCCGGCGGGATTCCAACAACACTTTATGTTGGCAACTTTGGTGACAATACGATTTCGATTATCGACATTCTCGATGGAAGTACGACTCGTTTCACCGTCGTCGGAACGTACCCGTAAACGCTTTTTCCCTTTACCTTTGCGGGTCGTTTGTGCTAAAAGCCGCGACATTTCTAGGGCTTAGACCATGCGCCTCAAATCGCTCGAGATGACAGGCTTCAAATCGTTTATCGATCGGACGACGGTCCATTTCGAAGATGGGATTACCGGCATTGTCGGACCGAACGGTTGCGGAAAATCAAACGTCGTCGATGCGATTCGCTGGGTCATGGGTGAGCAATCGGCAAAACATCTGCGCGGTTCGTCGATGGAAGATGTTATCTTCAACGGGACGACCACGCGACCTGCGATGGGAATGGCAGAAGTCCTGCTCACATTCGACAACAGCGACGGCGGCGCCCCTGCGACGTATTCCGAATACACCGAAATTCAAATTGGACGACGCCTCTATCGTTCGGGCGAGAGTGAATATTTTATTAATAAAACGGCGTGTCGTTTGCGCGACGTGATTGATTTCTTTCTCGGCACGGGTGTCGGCACCAAGGCCTACTCGATTGTGGAACAGGGGATGATCGGATCGATCATCCAGTCGAAACCCGAAGATCGCCGTCTTTTTATCGAAGAAGCCGCCGGGATTTCAAAATTCAAGGCGCGCAAAGAAGCAGCATTGCGCCGTGTCGAATCAACGAAGGCCAACGTCGAACGGCTCACGGATATTATTGCAGAACTTTCCCGTCAGATGAATTCGCTCCATCGTCAGGCGAAGAAGGCAGAGCGGTACCAACGAATTGCGGAAGAACTGAAAGGTCGTGAACTGACGCTGGCCGCCACACGGTACCGGAAACTTCGCGGTGATCTTGAACGTCGTGAAAAGGAAGAACAACGGCTTCGGGAGCAGGAGGCGGGTGCAGAGGCAGAACTCGGTCAATTTGAGTCGAGCCTTGAAGGCGATCGGCTTGCGCTTACGCAACTCGAGCGCGAACTTCAGGATGTCCAGCAGCAACTCTACGCAACGCGCAATACCATCAGTCTCCACGAATCGTCCGTTCAGCATAAGACCCAGGAGATTGAGCGATTGACGGCCACAAAAGTTTCGGCGGAGCGCGACATCGTCGAACTTGAAGCGCGTCTTGCACTTTTGGCGGAGCGACTGGCCGTCGTCAATGAGGAACGGGTTCGTGCGGATATGGAGATGGCGACCTCCCAAGAGACGACCGACCGGATCGATCAGGAAAATGCCGCGTTGAAGACGACGAGAGATACGCTCCAAAGCGACCTCGAAACGACGCGCGATCGTTATCATGGTGTGGCAACGCAGATGAGTGATGGACGGGCGCGTCGGGAAAGCTGGCAGCACCGCCTTGATGAACTTCTACGGCGCAAGCAAAGTCTTGAAGAAGAAGTGGCAACGTTTGATCGGCAATTGGCCACCCTCGATCGTGAATTGGCAAAGCAGCGCAAGGATTTGGAAGGCTACCGTCAGGTCAAACTTCATCTGGTGTCCGAAGCGGAGTCGCTCCGCGTGACCCTCGAGCAGCAGCAGGCGGAAGCGAAACGCGCTGAAGAAACGGTGGCCCAGCTTGAGCGAAACCTGCAGACAGCAACGTCTCGTCATGCCTCGCTCGTTGAACTCACCAAAAACTTTGATGGTTTCCGTGATGGTGTTCGCGCCGTCCTTCGTCAGGCCCACGAAGGAGCAACGCTTTCAGGAATTGTTGGTGCCGTGAGTGAACTGCTCGAAACGGAACCGCGTTTTGAGCGAGCCGTGAGTGCGATCCTTGGTGATAAACTGCAGTACGTCGTCGTGGCCTCCCCTGAAGTGGGAGTCGGTGCGATTGATTACCTGAAGCGTGAGGCCAGTGGACGAGGAACGTTTGTGCCCGTTGGCCTTCGTCTTTCGGAAGAGCAGCGGTCTTTCCCGACGGGTGATGGTATCGTTGGTCGTCTTCTCGACTGTGTTCACATGCGTGAAGAACATCAGTCCATTGCTCGGTATCTCTTCAGTGATGTGGTGGTGGTTGAAGATGTCCCTCGTGCCTTGAAGCTCTGGAGCGAAGGTGCAGCGGGAACAACCTATGTCACCCTCGAAGGGGATGTGGTCGATGCCGCCGGTTGTGTGACGGGTGGATCGAGTGATGCCGGTGAGCTGCTGGTTTCTCAAAAACGGCGGCTCGGAGAACTCGAACAGGAAATGACGGAGCTTCGTGGGAAATTGTCGTTGGCAGAAGTTGAGCTTGAAGAGCGCCGCAAACGCGTCGCGGGAATCGAGCGGCAGTGTCAGAAAATGACGGCTGACGATCACACCGAGGCCATTCGTGTGGTCAGCCTTGAGCATGATGTTGGGGAAATCGAAGCTCGATTGATTCGTGAACGTGAACAGCATCGGCGCTTGACGGCGACGGTGTCGTCAACGGTAACGGAGAGCGAGACGATCAATCGTGAGCTGGCCTCATTAGCGACCTTTCTGGAGAAGGCAGAAGAGGAATCAAGGGGTTACGAACAGTATATGCGCGAACGGGAAGGGCGTCTCACGGTAGTCACGTCAGATCTCGCGGTGAAAGAAACAGAACTTTTGGATGCCAAGGTACGACTCGCCCATGCGCGCGAACGACGTCAGGGGATCGATCGAGAACTCGAACAACAGATTGACCTCAAGGCTGATGCTGAGGTTCAGCTCTCCCGTCGGCGGAGCGACATCAGTCAAGCTGAGCAGGCCGTTGCAACCTTGCAAGCAGAGATTGTTTCCCTCAAAGAAGAATTGGGACGCGCGGTCCAGCAGGCGACGAGCTGTGATCAACAACTGATCACGCTGAAAGAACGATATGAATCACAGGCCAAGGTCATTCAAGAGCAGGAGGCAGGGCTTCGCGCACTTCGAAGCCGTCATACCGAGAGCGTCAAGGCCGCACATGAGATCCAGCTTCACCTGACCGAGGTTCGCAGTGAGGTGAACCACCTGCTCGCCACCATCCGCGAGCGATATCATGTCGAACTCCCTGCGATAGAAGTGGAGTACGCTCGTAACGATGCCGACTATAATGTAGAGCAGGAGATGCAGGAGGTTGAAGCACTCAAAGAGAAAATCGATGGGATTGGAGCGGTCAACACCGATGCGATCAAGGAGTACGAAGAACTTTCCGAACGCCACACCTTCCTCTCCAAACAGCAGGTCGATCTCACGACCTCGCTCGAGGCCTTGGTGCAGGCGATCCATCGGATCAACCGAACGAGTCGCAAGCGTTTTCGCGAGACCTTCGATGCGGTGAATGAGAAGTTTGAAGTCTTGTTCCCGAAACTTTTTGGTGGTGGCCGCGCGCGACTCCTGCTCACGGATGAAGAAAATCTGTTGGAATCAGGGGTGGAGATTATGGCGAGCCCTCCCGGAAAAAAGCTTCAGTCGATTACGTTGTTGTCCGGTGGAGAAAAGGCCCTCACATCGGTGGCACTCATTTTTTCAATTTTCTTGATCAAGCCTTCTCCGTTCTGTCTCCTCGACGAGGTCGATGCGCCTCTTGATGACGCCAATATCGATCGCTTCAATGAACTTATTCGCGGAATGATACCGCACTCGCAGTTTATTCTCATCACGCATAACAAGCGGACGATGGAACTCGCCGATCTCCTCTATGGCGTGACGATGCAAGAAGCAGGCATTTCGCGTATGGTGTCGGTGCGCTTGGGACAAACACAAGAGCCGTTGTCGCAACCGGCTGTTGCCTAGATGGAAACCTCCTCCAGCTCAATTCTTATCGGTGGTTTTGTCTTTTTCTTTTTTGGTCTGAAACTTTCTCGAGAACACCTGCAGCTCATTTCCGGATCGAGACTTCGCGCGATTTTGGCGAAGCTGACGACCAATCGTCTCGCATCCCTTCTTTTTGGTGCCCTGATCACCGTGGTCCTCCAGAGTTCCGGGGCGACGTCGGCGATGCTTGTTTCT
>JACQMA010000124.1 GCA_016203825.1 Deltaproteobacteria bacterium
ATGTTTTTCGAAATGATTTTTGTTTTGTGACGGAAGAATAAAAGGCAAAGAGCATGATGATCACGATTGCCGAAGCGAGTGTCCATCCAAAACACACAAAGGGATTCGAAAAGAGAAAGTAGGGACTCACAAGGACGGCTACCACATTGATATAAGCAACTCCGGTGTAGGCCCCGGCCTTCCAGGGGTTCCGCAGACCTTCTTCTTTGGTGGACAGGTATTCGGACCCCGCCATCGCAAGCGATGCGGCAATGCCGGTGATCAGTCCCGCAATCGCCACAGTTTTTGTACTCTGGAGTGCCAAGGTGAGTCCCGCCAGTGTTCCCGTGAGTTCAACGAGGGCGTCATTCATGCCCAAGACGATGGATCCCGTATAGGAAAGTTCGTGGGCATCAATGATGGAGATCAGCTCGTGTTCATGATCTTCCTCTTCTTGGGCAATCGTTTGGAGTTCGGGAAAGTGGGGGATGAGTTCGGCATACACCTTTTGCACTGAACTCTCGCCGCTTTCCATGAGCTTGATGCCGAACTGACGACCGAAGAGCCGGATGATGGTAAGGTAGAAGATGAGACGACCGAAGAAGGGTTTGGCGCGGGTTCGCGTGATTTCGCTCAGGACCCGATAGTGGCGGAGTTCATGTTCGGCGAGACGAAGAAAGAGTGTCTTGTTGGCCTCATCCTTTTCGGTTTTGGCGAGTTCCTTATAGATGATGTGTTCGGTAAACTCGCGGCGCTGGGCGTTGAGGAGGTGCTTGAAGAGCGGCTGCGAGAGGGGCATGAGTTTCCCTGGTCAGAGTCCGAGAAGCTTCTTTCCGAATGCAAGCATCGCATCGACGTGGTCTTGAGTCCGAGCCTCGGCATAGATGCGGACGAGCGGCTCGGTCCCCGATGCACGAAAGAGGAGCCATGCATCGTCATCAAAGAGAAAGTGATGACCGTCGATCGTGGTGTGCTTCACCATGCGATGGCCATCGAACGAAGGGACATCGAGGGTTTCAAACTTTGCCCGCGCGGTCGCGATCTGATCTTGTGTGAGATGGGTGTCGATGCGTCGGTACGTCGTGGGACCGACGTCTCGTTGCAGATCGGCCACGAGTTGTCCCAAACTCTTCTTCATCGTCGCCATCAGTTCCAGCAGCAGGAGTCCCGAGAAGACACCGTCGCGTTCTGGGACATGGTACGGGAACGCGTAGCCCCCACTCTCTTCACCACCGCACAGCACACCCGGTTCCTTCATCGCAGGTGAGATGTAACGGAATCCCACCGGTGTGGTCACCACGTTGCACCCGTACTTTTTTCCGAGACGATCGATCATTTGCGTCGTCGAGATCGACTTGATAATAGTCCCTGTGAGTTTTTTATTTTCGACGGCGTGTTTGATGAGCAGCGAATAGATTTCGTGGGTCGTGACAAAATTCCCCTTTTCGTCGATCGCGCCAGCCCGGTCGGCATCGCCATCGGTGATCAGACAGCAACTGTACGTTCCCTTTTTCATCCGCTCCATTGCTTCATTGACGTACGGTGGAATCGGTTCGGGATGGAGGCCACCAAAGTTCAGATCGTGGGCGTTGTGCATTTCTTCGACGGCCTTTCCCAAGAGTTTGGGGAAGAAGCCGACGCCCGCACCAAAGAGCGGTTCAATCAGGACGCGATAGTTTTGACGCTGGATCAGGTCGATATCGATGAGGTTGCGGATCGCGGTGAGATAATCGCCGAAACCATTGAAAGTTGTGAGAAGAGCATTTTCTTCGAACTTCGCACGCTTCGCTTTTTTCCCCATCCCATCATTCTTCCGAATCTGCTCTTCAATTGGCCGCACAAAATCGGTCGATGCAGCCCCCCCGGTTGATTCCTTGAACTTGATCCCGTTCCACTTTGGCGGATTGTGGCTCGCCGTGATCATGACGCCCGCCGTAAGACCTCGCGTTTTCACAAGCCACGAGACACATGGAGTAGGGCAGTAGTCTTGGGAAAGAAGAACAGGGATGCCATTGCCGGTCACGACTTCGGCGAACAGCGCTGCTGCTTCGGGTGACTGGTTTCGGCGATCGTAACCAATCGCAATTCCTTGTCCGGTCTTTTCGAGTTGGGGATACAGATCGCAGAAGGCTTGCGCGACACGTTCGATGTTCGCGGGGACAAAATCCTCGCCCACCACCGCCCGCCACCCGTCGGTACCAAAGGCAATAGGTGTTACCATGGGGGCCTTTCTTAGGGACGTGAGTGAAAGAAAGCAATCATTTTAACTTTGCCGCGAGTTCAATCGCCGCGATCATGCCCCTCGGATCGGCGATTCCTTTTCCAGCGATGTCTTCGGCGGTGCCGTGGGCGGGATCGGTGCGGACGAACGGGAGTCCTAACGTCATATTGACGACGTGACCGGCGCCTAAAAGTTTCGCGGGGATCAAACCTTGATCGTGGTACATGGCAATGACGGCGTCATATGAAGGAGATCTTTTAAAAAAACTATCCGCGGGAAAAGGGCCTGTGCAGTTGATTCCTTGACGACGCGCTTCTTCGATCGCGGGGATGATGGTTTCGATTTCTTCTCGACCGAGTGCTCCGTTTTCACCTGCGTGCGGATTGAGTCCCAAGACCGCGATGTGGGGTGACGCGATGCCAAAGTGTTCGCGCATGCCTTGTGCGGTGATACGAATCGTCATGAGTATTTTTTCCGATGTCAGTGAACGTGAAACTTCTGCGATCGGGATGTGAACGGTGGTGAGGACGATACATGTAGGGGCGGTTCGCGAACCGCCCCTACCTTTTTGCAACACAAACATCATCACCACATCTTTGACACCAAACGCCTTCGCCAAATATCCCGTGTGGCCTGTGAAGTCAGGGACGAGCTGCTGCAGCCGTGCCTTATTCACCGGTGCGGTGACGAGAGAGGTGATCTCACCCGTCTTGATGGCCGCAATGGCAGCATCGAGGGCGGTGAGTGCGATTTTCGCAGCATCGGTTTCAGATGGTGTGCGTGGATCGAGGGAGCAATCACCGAAGATGCGACAGCGTTTTCGAATGGCGTCGGGAAGTTGCGCCAGTGCTTTCGCGACGACCTCGGGCCCAATGCCCTTCGGGTCACCCGTAGCAATGCCAATGAGATGTTCTTTCATCGAATATCGATAAAGGCTTTTTCGCGTTGCTGTTGGAGGTAATTCTTCAGGGCTTCTTCAACGCGTTGGTCGTACAGGGTATTGTAGATGTGGTCGCGGAGTTTTTCGAAATCGTCGGCCGTAAGCACAGGGAGTGCAATCAGCTTGATGATCACCACCGCCTTCTCGGTGAGAATGGGCGACGAGACTTCCCCGATCGTGAGACGGGGAATCGCCATCGCGACGTCGGGTGAAAGTTCTTTCAAGTTCACCATGCCGCGATCAACACCGTGAAAGGCTTGGGTATTCGACTGCGCCTCACGGGCGATCTTGTGCGCCTTTTCAAAAAAAGCCTCGAATTGGGCTTGATCCGCTTGCTCTGGAAAGGGGAGGACCATTTCGGCAATGTGGGCCTCGCGCGCGGCGCGAAATTGTTCGGGATGACGTTGATAATAATCCCGCATGTCCTGTTCGTTGATTTTGACCTGGGGCCCAATCACCTGATTGATAAATTTGACGCGTCGGATCTCGCGCTCGATTTGTTTTTTGTACTGTTCGTAGGTGATTCCCTTTCCCATAAGTTCGCTCTTCAGGGCTTCAAGCGAGATGCGGTTTTGAGCGAGGACATTTTGAATCGCACGCGCGAGGTCATCGTCGGTGACGTCGATCTTGGCTTCGGTGAGGGCATGGTCAAAGAGAAGGTCATCCACGAGTCCATCAAGGGCTTCGCCGCGGGATGTTTTGGGCTTCGCCGCGACGGTATCGTTGACATCTGAACGCGTAATCACTTCACCGTTCACGACGGCGGCAATACCGTCGATGACTTCGGCATGAGCCGCAAGCGAGATGATGGTGATGAGCGCAAAAACAATGATAGTCTTCATGATCGTTGCGGCTCGCTAACACAGGCAAGGAGTGCACTCAAGGCCTTTTTGGCCTCCTCGAGGATCGTGGTTTCGTCGCCGGCGAGGCTCGCTGCGTGTACGAGGCGGTTGGGGGGCACAAGTCGCCACTGGTGTGGTTCACGCGCAATCAGGGCCGAAAGTTTTTGGGGATGGAGCGGGGTTTCGCGATCGACTTGAAAGATGAATTGTTGCTTCGCGAACGAAATGTTGGTGAGTCGCAAGTGTTTCGCGAGGAATTTGATCGACATGACCTTCAAGAGATTTTCTGCCTCACGAGGGAGCGGCCCAAAACGGTCCTGCCACTCCGTGCGGGTGGCAGTGATGTCAGATTCCTTTTCTCCATTCGTGAGTCTTCGGTACAGGTCGATGCGGGTGACTTCGTCGGCGACATACGTTGAAGGGAGAAACGCATCGACGCCGAGGTTCAGCTCGGGATCAATCGCTTCCGCTTCGAGTTCACCCTTCATGCCGCGGATCGTGCGGGCGAGCAATTTGTTGAAGAGATCGAGACCGACCGCGGCAATGTGCCCCGATTGCGCCGACCCCAAAATATTGCCGCCGCCGCGGAGTTCCAGATCGTGCATCGCGATCCGAAAGCCGCTCCCGAGTTCGGTGTACCGCGTGAGGGCGGCAAGCCTGCGTTTTGCGATGAGCGTGATTTCTCCTTCGGCGGGAGTTAAGAGATAGGCGAAAGCCTTCGCACTCGAGCGTCCCACGCGCCCGCGCAGTTGGTAGAGTTGCGCTAGTCCAAACGTGTCGGCGCGATGAATGATGATCGTATTCGCATTCGGAATGTCGAGCCCTGACTCAATAATCGCGGTGCACAACAAGACATCGAACTCGCGGTGAAAAAAACCGATCATCACCTTTTCCAGATCCCGCTCCTTCATTTGGCCGTGGGCGACGGCCATGCGGGCTTCGGGAACAATCGTAGCGAGTCTCTGTCGCATCGCCTCGATCGTTTGGACGCGATTGTGGACGAAGAAGACCTGTCCGCCGCGTTCCAGTTCGTGTCGAATCGCGTGACGAACGATCCCTTCATCGAAGGGCGCAACATGGGTCGCAATCGACTGGCGGTTGGCTGGTGGAGTATTAATGATGCTGATGTCACGCAGACCCGAAAGCGCAACGTTGAGTGTGCGCGGGATCGGTGTTGCTGTCAGCGTGATGATGTCCACGGTTGCTTTGAGTTTTTTGAGGCGCTCCTTGTGCTCGACGCCGAAGCGGTGTTCTTCGTCGACGACGATAAGACCCAAGTCCCGGAATTCGACATCGGGTTGAAGCAATCGGTGCGTGCCGATCACGATATCGCGTTTGCCGTGTTTCAGTTCAGCGAGAATCTCCCGCTGTTCTGTGGTACTTCGAAAACGAGAGAGCATCTCGATGCGTAACGGCGTGCTCGCAAAGCGTGCGGTGAAGGTTTCAAAATGCTGAAAGGCAAGCACCGTTGTGGGGACCAGCACCGCGACTTGTTTTCCCGACATCGCCACGCGAAAGGTCGCGCGCATCGCGACTTCGGTTTTGCCGTAGCCAACATCGCCGCAGATGAGCCGATCCATCGGTTTGGCGTCGTCCATATCGCGCATGGTGTCGCCGATGGCCGTGAGCTGGTCGGGTGTTTCGTCATACGGAAACAGCGCACAAAATTCTTCGTAGACGTGATCCGTCGGCGGAAAGGCGATGCCAGAACGCAGTGTCCGCAGCGCGTGGATTTTCAAAAGGTCCCGCGCGATCGTCATGATCTCGTGCCGGACTTTTTTCTGCGCCGTTGCCCACCGCGTTCCGCCGAGACGATCGACGAGCGGAATCGCGTCACCCGAACCGATGTAGCGCTCGACGAGATTCAAGCGGTAGACGGGAAGGTAGAGTTTGTCGCCGCCCAGGTATTCGAGGATCAAAAAGTCGCCCCGTTGTCCCGCAACCTCGAGGTGTTGGAGGCCCAGATATTTTCCAATGCCGTGTTGTTCGTGGACGAGGAGATCGCCCGGACCGATTTCGGAAAAAGAGGAAAAGGCTTCCGTCGGTGGACGACTGGTGCGCCGCGCGATGTGTTTTTGGCCAAAGAGTTCATCCTCGGCAATGATCACCAGTTGCTCAGCATCCCAACGGAAGCCCTGGGAGAGGCGACCGATCTGGAACGTCAGGGGAATCTCGTACGGCGCAAAGAGGTGGCGAAGTCGCTCGATCATGGGCTCGGTGTGACTGACCACCGTGATGCGTGTGCCGCTCTCGTGCCACCCGCGAAAACGCTCCATGAGCGGTTCGAGCGCTGCTGCTATTTTGAGATCGGTGTTGGCGACGGTGTCGACGGTGATCGTGGGTGCATGACCTCCATTCAGTTCCAGTTTTTGAAATGCGGCGAGCGACGCTGTCCATTCGTCGGCGTCTTGGGTGATGAGATGCGGCGAGATGATCCGCTCGGGACTCGTGCTGGATTGGTGGAGGTCGGCTATCGCCGTATGAAATTTTTTGATGTTCGTTTCGATGAGGAGGGGATCGTCGAGGATGACGAGCGTGGTTTCGGGGAGATATTCGGCCAATGTCGTCGTCCGCTCGTGAAAGAGGGGAAAGAAGGTGTCGATGCCGGCAAACGCGATGCCTTCTTTGAGTTGATCGAGGAGCGCGCGGCGTTCGGCGGCGGGGAGATCCGCCTCGTCGGCGAGATCGCGCATGCGTTTTCCGGCGAGCCCTCGGGACTCCGTTGAAAAAGGAAACTCGCGGACGGGGAGGAGTTCGATGTCCTTCCGATCACCATGCGAGCGCTGGGTCGCCGGGTTGAAAAGCCGCATCGAGACGATGCGGTCGCCATCATACTCAAGGCGTATCGGTTGGGGCGAGGCCGGTGGCCAGAGGTCCACGATGCCGCCGCGCTTTGAAAACGAACCTTCGTCTTCGACGAGCGGGACGTCTTCGTAACCGATCGCCACAAGTTCCTGCAGAAAATCATCGCGGGCGACCTCGTGACCCAAGCGAAGGATTCGGGTCGATGTCGAGAGAAAGCGGGGCGGCGGAAGGCGGCGAAGGACCGCCGCGACAGACGTGACGAGGATAAGGGGTTCATGGGCGAGCAGCCGGTGGAGGATATTCAGCCGATGGGCCAGATCGAGGGCATCGGGGGTGAGTCGCGTGTAGGGCATGACATCGAGCGTGGGAAAAAGGGCGAGGCGGCGGGAAGAGGTTTCATCCAGAAAAAGGTGCAGGTCGTCGACGAAGCTGTCGGCTTCTTCGGGGGATGGCGTCACGACGACGATGGTTCGGTCCGGGGCGGCCGCTTTCACGCGGGCCGTAAGATAGGCCCGGGAGGCCCCGGTCAGCCCCTGGACAGAGACATGCCCTTGGTGAAGCTGTTTGAGGATGGTGGCGATATCAGACAACTTTGACTCCCGTGTGTGCCGATAATAATGATATAGTGAGATCTGTCTATGGGGAATGACCCTCAAGTCGATATCGGAACTCTCGGCAGTCAGGAACTCTCGACGGCATTTTCGCGCCTATTAGAGCTTCAAGATACCGGTGCCGCACCGTCGGTCATCGAAGATGCGGCGGCGAAACTCAATGAGCTTGCCGTCAAAGAGGGTTTTCAGCTCCGCGAGGTCCTTCCGCATTTCATCAAGCAAACGGCACAGATGGTCAATGCGCAAAAGGTCTATCAGCATTTTCGTCTGCCCGGGAAGGATCGCATTGTCGAAGACCGTCGTGAGCGACCCCATGGTGACAAAGCCCCTGATCGCGCCGAACAGAAAAAGGGGGAGGAGAGAGAAGCGAGGGCCGAAAAAGAAGGACTCACGCTGAAACGCGGAACGCTCGTTTCGGATCGTCCGAAAGACTACAAAAATTATTTGGGTGATCGCTCTTCGCTGAGTGCTTCCCCCGAACAGCAAGCAGCGACGGAACGCGTCGAACGACTCCTCTCGGCTTTTGAGCGGTTGGTGATTGCGCGTTTTGAAGGGGGCCGCGAGATCGTCCAGGCCTTCGTGAATGGAGAGGTACGTTTTGGAGGAAAGACGATCGATGAGTGGCGCCAGTTTTTTGCCAACATGGGCGATCGAAGCGTAGCACGAAAAACGCTGCTCGCCGAAATTCAGGAATTTCTCTTTCGCGGCGTCATCCCGAAGGGAGAGCGCGGCGTTGTCATCGCCGATATGACGCACGCAAACGGTCGCGTCGAAAAATTTGTGCGCTTCGGGGTCATTGCCGAGGCCTTGGCGAAACTTAAAAGTCTTGTTCCGGGACAGACTTTTGGGAAGGAAGCACTTGCAGGTCTCACGGGAGAGGAACTCGTCTACCTCTCACTTGCAACCGCTCGTGGGACGGGCTTCACCATGAGCGATGCCCCAACACTCGGAAAATTTATGGGAGGGGCGTCAGAGGCACGTGCGGCGCAAGAATTGGGGATCGCCCTCGAAGGGCAACTGCACGCGAAGACGCAGCTCCTCAAACGTCGTGGCAAAGGACCCGGTGGCTTTCGCTGGCTCGACAAAGAAATTCCCGAGGAAACTCCCTCTCAGTTTGTCCCGTGGTGGAAGTGGGGCAACCTCTATCGCCCCAGCAAAACCAAATGGCTCACCATTATGATGTACCTGTCGCTGCTCACCATTTCGATGATTGCGATGGGAACGATTATAACTCGACTGATGTTTCCCTAAATTATTTCATTCCTTGTGATTCAATCTGCAACTTCAACTCTTTGATTTTGGCTTCGGTTTTTTGCTGTTGAAGAGACATATGTTCCTTGTTCTGTGGGTGATACACCCTTGAGAGGGGAATCGGGAGACGTGGTGGAGGCTGCTGATGCTGGTCACCGATGAGGAGTTCCTCGGAGGAGTGTTCTTGCTCAGAAGTGTTGGTCCTTGTTGGACAGGCACTCAGAAGAAGGGCAGCAAGCAACACAAAAGCACTGAGGGCCATCCGGGTCATCAGGGTGCCTCTCCTTCCACCGGTACGGTGCACGGATTGTGTTGCGGTGACGAGGGAGTCACGGCCCCTGCTTCGGCAAGAAGCGCCGGACACTGACCTGCATATTCGCTCAACGCGTTTTGGAGGGTTACGTCAACGCCGGCGCGAAGAAACGCTTCGTTGATTACAGCCCGCACAATGATGTTCTCACTGCGGAGGGCATCAAGGAGATTGGCTGGTGCGACGGTTTCGATCGATGTCCCCGGTGTGGCCATGCGGTACCAGATATCCGCAAGGAGAGAACAGAGAGCCGTTTGCGCACGCCGACGGATGTGGTCACCCTGGACGTTGCACCACGTATTATCGGGGCAGAAAAAGATTTCATTGATCAGAAAAACCGTCTGGTTTGAGACCGCTGAAAACATTTCGAGTGGAAAGGTTGCAGCTGCCCCTCTCGAGGGATCAGGAGGTGTTGCAATGCACACACTCGGATGGGTATCGATGAAATAGGCGCACTGGTGGTTCCAATTCCATGCGTCGTCGGTGCGGATTTCGTCGAACGTGGTGTTGGAGATGATATCCGTTGTGCTGATGGAGCTGCTTCCGGGCGGGTTGTCACCGGCGACACAAAAGCGAACAGGGGGGTAATTGAAATCAAACCGGCCGCCGGAAGTGAAGGAGTCTGCAAAATCGCGGTAGCTGCGATAGTGTGTCTTGGCACCGATCCGCTCGACATCAAAAACGAGTCCGTGTGGCTGAAGACGCCCGCCGAGCGAGAGTTCGACGATGGCGCAGGTGGTGGCGTCGTCATCTCCTCCGGCGAGTATCGCAGCGTGACGCAGGGGAAATGGAAGCCGGTTGATACAGACGTCGGCATCAATCTCGCCAAAAATGTTGCTGCGAAAGTAGAAGTTTTCAACGGATCCCCGAAGGAGGGCAGCAAAGTCATTATCGTCTTGGATGTTATCGGCCGCTTCAATGAGCGGGTTGTTGATGGCCTTGTTGATTTCCTCTGTCAGCTCAAAGAGCCAGTCACCGAGTTCCACAAAGAGATAAATAATGGGTGCGGTCACATAGCGAATGACGTTCTCTGTCTGTTCGGGCAGGCAGCCGCCAAAAAGATCGATGAGGGCATCAATCAACCTTCCGTCACCGAAGGCCTCCCAGGCGTCGGAGCAGGCATCGAACGTCCATTCGTAACCGAACGAATACTGAACCCCGGGCGACGAGGTGACGAGTCGACGAATTCCAATGCCAACACCTTCCCGGAGCTCATCATCATTAGCGGCCGGCTGTGAGTTGGGAAGCTGGCGGATGTTCCCCATGATTTCTGCCGTCGAGTCATCAAGGTCGACGATATGCTCATTCGGAATCGTCCACAGGACGGCCATATTCATTGCATTTGCGACGATCGTGACCCATCCCGAAATGATGATTTCGACGAGGCGAATAAACCATCCGAGAAGCCAACCCCAGACACGCTGTCGCAGCCATTCCGAGGCCGAAGCAAAGAGACGAAATTCGACGATGAGACTCCCCGAATCAAAGAGGAGTTTGAGTCGTCCGAGATGAAGGTTTGTCGAAAAATCGATTCCGGCTGCAGAAACCACATAC
>JACQMA010000126.1 GCA_016203825.1 Deltaproteobacteria bacterium
GAGCTCTCGATGTAGAGGCGTTTGGCGGTCTCAGCGTCGACGGGAAAGTGGCGTGGCATGACGCTTGCCGCGACGTCGGCGAAGTCGTTCATGGAATCGACGAGGGTCCCGTCGAAATCAAAAATGATGACCTTTTTCTTCATGGCAATCTCGATGTCCTCGCGTTTTCGGGAATCACGTGGGGCTCCGATGCAAGGGTACGAACGAAGGCAAGGCGCGTGACGATGACAGCTGCAACCATGGCGCCCGCTGTGGTGAGAAAGAGCCATGTGTACAAATGACCCGTGACCGCAAAGAGAAATGCCAAGAATGAAAAACCGTCCTTTTTGACGACGTACTTGGCGCATTGGGCAAATTGCGTGATGTGCCCAAAGCGGTCACGCGGGAGGCGCGTGAGGTATTCGCGCTCGTAGGCCACGAGGCTCTTGGAGTCGGTGAGTCTGCTCATCGACCGGAGCATCATCGTGATCGTCACGATGGCCGACGTGAGGAGGGCAGCGCCAATCACAAAGGCAATCGGGGAATGGGTTTGGCGCCAGTACCCCCCGATCATCGCAATGAGGAATCCAAAGAGCGAAAGATTATCGCCGATCGTATCAATGATCTGTCCAAAACGACTCTTGCGGAACGTGAGCTTGGCAACCTCGCCATCGCACCCATCGACGATCGACGCAAGTTGATAGAGCGTTGCTCCGAGCAGGATGACACCGTACCGTTGGCCATCGGCGGCAAAAACCGCGGCAGCAAGTCCGATCATGATATTAAAAGACGTAATGGCATTGGGGCTGATCCAGAGTTTGGAGAGGAGAAGGCTTATCGGGAGCGAGATGCGCTTGTTGATCCAGCGGGCGACGAGTCCGCTGGTTTCAACACGAATGACCTCGGAGAGAAATTTTTCCGCTACGGGGATATTCTGGCTGCGTCTCAGAAAGAAGATGTTGGCGTTGTCCGGTCGTTGGACTACCTGGGGTGTGAGCGTTGTCGTGAGGTGGGTCAGACAACTTTGCATCGAGCGAGGACGCGCATCGGTGAAAGAGGTGAGGGTTGCAAATCCAGTTCGTGTCACGGCGATGATCGGCAACGGATGGGCACCCTCGTGACACAGGAGTGTGTCGTATCCATGCAACGGGAGCATGCGGAGTCGTCGAATGAGCGAAGCATCGAAGAGAAGATTGGCGTTGATCAGCATGAAGCGGCTATCCAGTTTTTCGAGACACGTCTGGACGAGCGTGGGACTCAACCGATAGGGCTCGTCATACTCAAGAATTGAAACTTCAGGACGGCGTTCCTTGGGATAGCGCCGGAGGAACCGTTCGATCTGTTCTTTTTGCCCAGGGGCAACCAGCATGACCACGGATCGAAGTCCTGCCTCGGCAAGGGACATAACCCCGCGAATAATAAGTGGAACTCCCGCTACCTTACGGGTGGCCAGGACCATCGCCTCCGGCGTATCGGAAGGGACATAGATGAGGGCTTCGCTTTTCATGTTTTTCAAGTGCTATCAGAAAGACCCGCGGACTGTAAAGGGATTTTCCTCCCCGCTCTTTCGTTGACGATAGCGCAACCCTATGATATCGCGCCACCTTCTGATGGCAACCTTGAACGCACTTCAAAAAGCGCCGAGCGCCTGGCGGGGGGCTTGGTATTATGTTCGGGGACGAGTTCGGCGATTGCCGAAACTCGTGAACCTCGAATTCACGAAGCACTGTAACGCATCGTGTGGTTTTTGTGCCTGCTGGCAGGTGGAATCTCCCAACGAACTCAAAGACTACGGTCCGCTCGTCAAAAAATTTCGCCCGATTGTGTGTTCGGTTTCGGGGGGCGAACCGATGTTGCGGAAAGATTACGCTGAGCTTTTGAAAGGGATTCGTCCCTATTGTCATTACCTCGTGATCATTACGAATGCTGCGTTTCTGAATGAACAGTCAGCAGCGAAACTGGCGGATGCCGGGGTGAACCAGATTTGTGTCTCGCTCGATTTCGTCGGAAAAAAGCACAGCGAACAACGAAAAATCGAAGCGCTTTATGAACACATCGAAGAAACGCTCCCGCGACTTTCGGCAAAGGGCTACAACATCGCCCTTAACACGATCATTATGGAATCCAATCTCGAACACATCATTCCGATTGCCCACAAGGCAAAGGAGTGGGGCGTGTGGGTGTCGTACTCGAGTTATTGTCCCTTGAAAAAGGACTTGAATGACTTCATGGTGAGTCGCGGACGGTTTGAGGAATTGTGTCAGGTCGTGAAAGAACTCCGGGAGATGAAACGAACGCTTGGCAATATCAAAAATTCCGACTACTACCTCTCGCGCATCCCGGAATACTTTCGAACGGGAGGGATTGGAAATTGTCAGGCGGGGAAATTATGGTTGCAGGCGACGCCGGACGGTCACATCCAGCAGTGTTCAGAGTTACCACGCGTGGCGCATTTTACGGAGTATACGGCCCGCGAGGCGAAACAACCGGCCTGTACAAAATGTTGGTACACCTGCCGCGGAGAGACCGAAGCACCGATCTTTCGCGGTGGTCGATTCAAAGAACTGATACGCGCTTATGCAAGTTAAGCCCCAGTCATCCCGCTGCATGGTGCAGGGGAAGCGAGCAAGAAACTCGGTCGACGCGGGATGAGCGAAGCGCACGAAGGAGGAGTTGCTATGAAGAAGTTGATGGCGTTGGCGATGGTGGTAGGCGTTAGTGCAGTGTTTGCAGGATGTCAGAAGGCAGTTGAAGCTCCGGCGGCAATGGAGCAGGTAGCGCCAGAAGCAGCAGCCCCGGCGGCGGATGCGGCTCCAGCTGAAGCAGCCCCGGCTGAAGGCACGACAACCCAGAGTAACTAAGTTCGTTTTTGCGGCAAAAAGAAAAGGTGTCCCGATACTTATCGGGGCGCCTTTTTTATTTGAGCCGAGGGCGGGAATTGAACCCGCGACCTACTGATTACGAATCAGTTGCTCTACCCCTGAGCTACCTCGGCATTCATCTTTTCGTGTGCCGGGAGAGGGAGTCGAACCCTCATGAGCGCGAGCTCGGCAGATTTTGAGTCTGCTGTGTCTGCCTATTCCACCACTTCGGCTCATATCCTACTTTCTTAACTCTTAGCTGTTACCAGATAATCCCAAGTTTTTTGCTTTACCTCAGCACCCTTGCCAAACCATGCCGAAGAC
>JACQMA010000139.1 GCA_016203825.1 Deltaproteobacteria bacterium
AGTCCTATAGGACCTATAAGACCTATATTGAAGAAAACCCTCCTGAAACTGCCGCGAACACGGCCATCTGTCTCATTCACCAAACGAATTTCCTTCTCGACCAACAACTCCGCTACCTTGAGCGGCAATTCCTTCAAGAAGGTGGTTTCACGGAGAGACTTTATACGATGCGCCGTGAGGCAAGGTAAATCGTTGCGTTCACGACCAGTTCTCGAGTAAAAGAAAGAGGTGCAGCGCAAACGCCTCATGTTTATCTGTACGGGGAATACCTGTCGATCCCAAATGGCAGAGGGATTCGCACGTCATGAGGCCGGTGATCGCTTTGAGGTCTTCAGTTGCGGTGTCATGGCTTCACGTGTTCACTCGGGTGCGATTGAGGCCATGGCTCAGATTGGCATCGATATTTCAGGACACACATCGAAACAAATTGATCCCGATCTGCTGAAGACCATGGATGTCATCGTAACCGTCTGTGACAACGCTCGCGAACACTGCCCCGTCGTACCGCCAACGATTCAGACGCACCACTGGTCGATTGAAGATCCTCTGTATGCGTACGGGACCCCGTATCAGCATCAGGTCTTTGAACGTGTGCGCGATGACATCGGTCAACGTGTCCGCGCACTCCTTGCGGCCCTCAAAGAAAAAACACCGTGATTACCCCGACCAAACATACCTTTGATCTCGAAATGATCGGCCGGTATCAGTTGCTCAAAAAAATTGGGGCCGGCGGTTTTGGAGTCGTCTACAAGGGCCGCGATCCGTACATTGGACGTGATCTCGCCATCAAGGTGAGCACGCTGGATGCCGTCGGTGGCGATCGGTCGCATCTGGAATCATTTTTGCGAAAACTTTTTATCGAAGCCGAGGCGGCAGGGAAACTCCTTCATCCGAATATCGTCATGGTCTACGACGTTGGCATCCAGGAGCCGTACTATTATTTGGCGATGGAATACGTCGAAGGAAAACACCTGAAACAATATTGCTCGCGTGAGGATATCCTTCCCGTTGCCGATGCCATCGATGTCATGATCAAGGTGTGCCATGGCCTCGACTACGCCCATCAGCGAGGCGTGATCCATCGCGACATCAAGTCGACGAATATTCTCTTGTCGACCAAGGGTGACGTGAAAATCGCCGACTTTGGTCTTGCCTACATTGTCGGTGTTAAGGAATCACAGCTGAGTTTTGCAGGTACTCCATCCTATATGTCGCCGGAACAGCTTCGCCGTGAGCCGCCCACGGCCAAGAGCGATCTCTTTTCGCTGGGCGTGGTTCTCTATGAACTCTTGAGTGGTGGTGAACGACCCTTTCCCGGAACCGAGCTCGAAGAAATACGCTCTTTGATTCTGGAAAAACCGCCACGACCACTCGCGATGTTTCACAAGGGCATTTCACCGGCGCTGGTCGCTGCGGTGGAGCGCGCCCTCGCCAAAGACCCTGCTGATCGCTACCAGGATGCGATGGAGTTTTCCCGTGAACTCGAACGCGTGATGAAGGCAGGGGAGGTGTCACTGACCAGCGAGCATGCCGAGAAAATTCGCCTGCTTCGGTCGCTCGTCTTTTTCTCCGATTTTACCGAGGACGAAATGGCACGGCTCCTCCAGATTGGAACGTGGTCAACCTATCAGGGAGGTGAAATTATCGTCGCCCAGCATGATCGAGAGTCCGCTTTTTACGTGGTCACGCAAGGGACAGCGGCGGCCTACAAGGGTTCCAAAAAGTTGGGCGATATTGGTCGTGGCCAGTGCTTTGGCGAAATTTCATTTCTCTTGAATGCGGAACGTTCGGCAACGGTTGCTTCGGTGAGCGATTGTCAGCTGTTGAAACTCAATCCCCAAAAAATTGAAATCCTTCCGGTCGAGACCCAGGTTAAACTCTACCGGATCTTTTCCCGGACGCTTGCCAATCGTCTTTTGACGGCCGACGAACGTTCGAAGTCGTCGTCGTGAGCGAAGGTGTTTCGCGATGACCGTTCCCCTCGTGAAACTGCTGTGCCTCCGTTGATTCCTTGAGTGCCGCCGTGCTGGAGGTTCCGCCCGAAACAATGTTCGTGACCGTGTCGAAGTAACCGGTCCCCACTTCCCGTTGATGCTTCGTTGCCGAATAGCCGTTTGGTTCCGCTGAAAATTCATTTTGCTGCAAGCGAACATATGCCGTCATGCCTTCATCACGATAGTGATGGGCAAGATCGAACATAGAAAAGTTCAGGGCATGAAAACCGGCAAGCGTGATGAACTGGAATTTGTACCCCATGCTTCCGAGTTCACGCTGAAACTTAGCGATCGTTGCATCATCGAGTTTTTTCTTCCAGTTGAATGAAGGCGAGCAGTTATACGCCAAGAGTTTCCCGGGAAATTTCTCATGCATCGCTTCGGCAAATTCGCGAGCCTCTCCAAGGTCTGGCGTCGCCGTTTCGCACCAGATCAGATCGGCATAAGGGGCATAGGCGAGCCCACGTGCAATCGCCGAAGGAAGTCCGCCACGAATGCAAAAAAATCCTTCCGGTGTTCGATCGCCGGTGAGAAACTCACGGTCGTGCGGGTCGATATCACTGGTCAAGAGATGGGCGCCATTGGCATCGGTTCGCGCAACAAGAATCGTTGGAACGCCCATCACATCGGCGGCAAGCCTCGCTGCGGTCAGCGTCCGAATGAAGTGACTCGTCGGGATCAACACTTTTCCGCCGAGATGGCCGCACTTTTTTTCCGACGAGAGCTGATCTTCAAAGTGAACGCCTGCGGCCCCCGCCTCAATCATCCCCTTCATCAGTTCGTAGGCATTGAGCGGGCCACCGAATCCGGCCTCGGCATCGGCGACAATGGGGGCATACCAATCGATCGCTGTGTTTCCTTCGGCATGATGAATTTCATCGGCGCGACGGAGTGTTTTGTTGACCTTGCAGACCACACACGGAACGCTGTTGCTGGGATAGAGACTTTGATCGGGATACATCTGGCCCGCATTGTTCGCGTCGGCTGCGACTTGCCACCCACTGAGATAGATGGCCTTGAGGCCTGCCTTCACCATCTGCATCGCCTGATTTCCCGTCAGCGCCCCGAGGGCTGCGACATACGGTTCAGTCGCCATGAGGTTCCAAAGTTTTTCAGCGCCGCGTCGTGCCAAGGTGTGTTCGATGGTGAGGGTGCCTTTGAGTTTCAGAACGTCGGCCGCGCTGTAGGAACGCTCAATTCCTTTCCAGCGGGGCTCTGTCTTCCAGGATTGTTCGAGTTCGTGAAGATTCATGGTGCCTCCTCGAGGTAGTCGTACGCGGTGGTTGTTAAGAAATCGGCGCACGCGGGCGCCGTCATCATCTGATCGAAAAGTTCGCTGGCAATCGTGTACTTTCCTTTCGAAAACTTTTCCTCACCCACATCCGTTCGCATCTTGGTAATTTCTTCTCGCGTGACCGTGCGAACGAGATCGGGAGTCACGGTTCGTTTGTCGCTGAGTTTGACCCCATGCCGAGTCCACTGCCAGACTTGGCTGCGTGAAATCTCTGCCGTCGCGGCATCTTCCATGAGGTTGTACAACGGAACACATCCCGAACCCCGAAGCCATGCCTCGAGGTAGCGAATACCGACATTGATGTTCGTCCGAAGACCGGCTTCGGTGATTGTTCCTTTGGGAATTGTGAGGAGATCGGCGCTCGTGACATGCACTTCATCCCGACGTCGCCCGAGTTGATGCGGTGTTGGCATGTGGTCGTTGAAGACCTTCATGGCCACGGGAATGAGACCGGGATGGGCAACCCAGGTTCCATCATGACCGGCCTTCACTTCACGTTCTTTGTCGGCGACGACTTTGGCGATCGCGGCGTCATTGGCGGCTGCATCGTTTTTGATGGGGATGAATGCCGCCATGCCGCCCATGGCGTGGGCTCCACGTCGATGGCAGGTTTGTATCAGGAGATCGACATAGGATTTGAGAAAGTGTTGTTCCATCGTGACCTGGGCGCGATCGGGCATGACGGCTTGTGGGTCATTGCGGAGCTTTTTGATGACGCTGAAAATATAATCCCAGCGTCCACAATTGAGTCCTGCGGAATGGTCACGGAGTTCATAAAGAATTTCATCCATTTCACATGCGGCAAGGATCGTTTCGATTAAGACGGTGGCCTTGATGGTTCCTCGAGGAATGCCCAACTCATCCTGGGCGAGGTTAAAAACATCATTCCAGAGGCGAGCTTCGAGGTGGTTCTCGAGCTTGGGGAGGTAGAAGTACGGTCCGGTCCCGTTTCGAATGAGTGTCTTCGCGTTGTGAAAAAAGCAGAGACCAAAATCGAAAAGTGAACCCGACATCGGTGTGCTATCGATCAGGACGTGCTTCTCCGGAAGGTGCCAGCCGCGCGGGCGGACCATAAGGACTGCGGTTTTTTCATTCAGTGTGTATTTTTTCCCTTCGGGACTTTCAAAGCTGATCGTACGTCTGATCGCATCGCGGACATTGACTTGTCCCGAGACGCAGTTGTCCCACGTGGGTGAGTTGGCGTCTTCAAAGTCGGCCATGAAGACTTTTGAGCCAGAGTTCAAGGCATTGATGACCATTTTTCGGTCGACGGGGCCTGTGATTTCGACGCGGCGATCCTGAAGATCAGCGGGGCAAGCGGCAATCTTCCACGTGTCCTTTCGAATCTCGGCCGTTTCCTTGAGAAAGTCGGGTCGCCAGCCATGATCGAGTTGTTGTTGAATTTTTTGTCGTCGGGCAAGGAGTTCGTTGCGTCGCGCACCAAACGTTCGCTGAAGTTTTGCGATGAAGGTGAGCGCCGCTGGTGTCAGGATTTCGGCAAAAGTCGGTTTCAGCGGGGCTTTGATCTCAACGCCAGTTGGGAGGGCAGGCATCGGATGCGAGGAAACCAGATGGGCTGATGAAAGTCAATCTTTTGACTGAGCCAGATCATATTCTCTTGGGGGAATGTGGAGTACCACCGCCTCCATCTCGATTTTTTGGAGGAATCATGCCTCTTTTCGCCGACCGGACCGAGCTCATTGGGACGGAAAATGCCTTCAAAATTGGCCCCTGTATTCGAGAGGTCGAGGCGACGGGGCAGAGAGTCCTGAAGTGTAATTTAGGTGAGCCCGATTTCCCTTTACCGATGCACATTCGGGAAGAGATCAAGCGGCAGATCGATAACGACCTGACGCATTACTGTGACCCGCAGGGGATTGTACCTCTACGTGAAGCGGTGGCGAGCCACATCAATGCGACCCGAGGTTTGGATGTGTCCCCCGATCAGGTCGTCATCTTCCCCGGCGCCAAGCCGCCCATCGGCCTGTGCCAACAAACCTACTGCAATCCTGGCGACGAGGTTATCTATCCGAGTCCCGGTTTTCCGATTTATGAATCCTTTACGACCTATATCAAGGCGAAACCGATTCCACTCCACCTCGAGGAAGAGTTGGGGTTTAGTTTTCGCGCCGAGGATTTGAAAAAACTGATCAATCGTCGCACGAAGCTCATCTTTCTCAACTTTCCCTCAAACCCCACCGGTGGTGTGGCGAGCGCGCGTTTGTTGGGAGAGATCGCCGAGGTGATTGAAGCGTGTGCGCCGCCGAATGTGCGCGTGTATTCGGACGAAGTCTATGAACACATCCTCTTTGATGGCCATCGTCACCAAAGTATCGCGACCTTGTTGCCACAAAAGACGATTATCGTCTCCGGGGTATCGAAGTCGTACTCATGGACCGGAGGTCGCATCGGTTGGGCCATCTTTCCAACCGTTGAAGAAGCGTCCATCTTCAAAAATTTGAATATCAATTATTTCTCGTGCATTCCCGCTTACAATCAAATGGGGGCGAAAGTGGCGATCGAGTCACCAGAGAGTGTTGTGTCGATTCGTCAGATGGTGACGGCGTTTGAGGAACGTCGTGACGTCGTGGTGAAGGCGCTGGGCGGCATTCCAGGCATCCGGTGTCAGCAACCGAAGGGGGCGTTTTATGTCTTCCCTCAGATTGGAGGGATGTGTGAGAACCTTGGGGCCATCGAGGCGATGACCTCTCTTCCCGAAACGGTGAGGCGAAAGACGAGTCCCTCCACCCTCGTCCAAATGTTTTTGCTCTATCGGTACGCACTCGCCACGATGGATCGAAAATCATTTGGTCGCATCGGCGCCGACAACAAACATTATCTCCGCATCTCCATTGCCACAAGTATGGACGATCTTCGTCTCGCCATGGAACGCCTCCGCGAGGTCGCCGGCGATCGTCAGGGTTTTGCGCAGTTTGTTCGTGAAGGAAACCATCTCTGGTAAGGAGGAACGATGGCTTTTTCGCTGGGTCCACGGCGAGGTGTGTATGTCGATTGTTCGAAGGAATCGACGCCAACGCTTTCAGCCGATGTCGTACGTACCCTGGAACAATTCGATCTTTTCTACCGCACCCTTTGTGCGATGCTCTACAATTACGTCCCGCAGTCGGGACATCCGGGGGGATCGATTTCTTCGGGCCGATGTGCGGCGACCCTCCTCTTTCAACACCTTGATGTTGACCTCGCGCATCCATGGCGGCGTGACGCCGATGTCCTTTCGTACACGGCCGGCCACAAGGCGATGGGGTTGTACGCGTTGTGGGCGCTGCGCAATGAAATCGCACGCCTCGGTGCCCCCGAACTCCTCGCCAAGCGCGACGAAGATCAACTGCGTTTCGAGGACCTCCTGGGCTTTCGACGAAATCCCGTGACGGCAACCCCCCTCTTCACACGTCTGCGGGTGAAACCGCTCGATGGACATCCCACACCGGCGACGCCGTTTGTGCCGATGGCGACGGGTGCATCGGGTGTGGGTGTGGCGTCATCGATTGGGTACGCCTTGGCGGCCCTCGATGTTTTTGGTAACGATGCCCCACGCGTGCATCTTCTTGAGGGCGAGGGAGGGATGACACCGGGACGCGTTGCCGAGGCTATGGCAGCGGCGGGAACGGCGTCGCTTTGCAATGTGGTGGTGCACGTCGATTGGAATCAGGCCTCCATCGATTCGGATCGCGTCTGTCGCGAGGGATCGACGCCGGGCGATTATGTCCAGTGGGATCCAGTGGAACTCGCGATGTTGCATGATTGGAACGCCGTGTTCGTTCCGGATGGAACCGATCTGCAGCAGATTGCCTCTGCTCAGCGGAAGGCCTTGTCGTTCGATAACGGCCAGCCGACAGCTGTTGTCTATCGAACCACCAAGGGTTGGCAGTATGGAATCGAAGGACGTCTGTCGCACGGTGCGGGTCACAAACTGTGCTCGCCCGATTTTTTGGCAGTCCTCCGTCCGCTCCTGGGAGAGGCGATCGACAAAATTCAAACGTGTCCGTCGAGTGCGGTACGATGCAAGGGACGTCCCGAAATCAGCGAGGCCTGTTTTTGGGAGGCCCTCACCGCTCTTCGTGTGGAGCTCAAGGCGCAATCAGCGATGGTGGCAACGCTTGCCACTGCTTTACGCGCTGCCCGCGATCGTCTCGAAGTGAGGGCGAGAAAACCCAGAGCAGATGCCCCAGCACTCGACGAGATCTATCACGTGGCCGAATCTCATGTAGGATGTTTACCTGCGGACCTTAAGCTCACTCCGGGAACATCGACGACCCTTCGCGCAGAATTGGGACGTGTTCTCCATCATTATAATCGTGTCAGTGGTGGGGCCATCTTCGCAGCGGCAGCAGATCTTTTGGGTTCGACCAGTATTGATCTCACAGCCAAGGGGTTTGCGCCGGGATATTATCATGCAGCCCAGAATCCGATGGCGCGCTTGCTTTCGCTCGGCGGTATTTGTGAAGATGCCATGGCGGGAATCCTCTCGGGCATTTCCAGTTTTGGACATCACCTTGGTGTCGGATCTTCCTACGGCGCTTTTCTTGCGCCGTTGGGACACATCGCCGCGCGTCTTCACGCGATCGGGAATCAAGCACGTCACTCGGTGACGGGAGAAGCATATCGACCGATGATCCTGGTGTGTGCCCACGCCGGGCTCAAAACGGGAGAAGATGGTCCAACGCACGCCGATCCCCAAGCACTCCAGATCGTCCAGGAAAATTTTCCACCGGGAACGGCCGTCACGCTCACACCTTGGGATCCGCAAGAATTATGGCCGCTCATGGCCGCGACACTCCTGCATCGTCCAGCCGTCATCTTTCCCTTTGTCACGCGACCGACTGAAATCGTGGTTGATCGAGAGACAAGGGGTTTGGCCCCGGTCGGCGCGGTTCGGCATGGGGTCTACTGTTTGCGTCCATCGCAAGGAAAACAGGCCGATGTCGTCGTTGTTCTGCAGGGAAGTGACGTCGCCAACGCCTTCGTCGAAGGTGCGCTTCCACGACTGGAAAAGCAGGGGATCGATGTCGCCGCGTATTACATTGCGAGCACGGAACTCTTCGACCTGTTGCCACTTGCAGAACAACAACGGATCTTTCCCGAGGCCCATGCTCAGGTGGCCATGGGCATTACCGGTTTTACGCTTCCCACCCTCTACCGCTGGATTCGCTCCGATCGTGGGCGGGTGGCGTCCCTGCACCCCTTCCGCAAGGGGCATTATCTCGGAAGTGGCCAGGCCCACATGGTTCTCGCCGAGGCCGGTCTCGACGCTGAAAGTCAGTACGAGGCCATCGTGCAGTATCATCGTCACAAGTAAAAAGTTGGCCTTGTTGAGCCCTTGAAGAAAATATGCTAGGGTACGGCGATTTTTTTGGGGGTGACGGCAGGGCATTGGTGCACTGCGTCGTCACGAGAGGGAATCTCACTCGTACGAGGGGGAGGAAAAATGATGAAAGCATTTGATCCGGTCAAAGATTTGGTGGGGAGTTTGTACGATGTCCTGTTTGATGCAGCGAACAAAGTATGGAACCTCGTGAAGCCGATTCTTTTGATTGGTCTTGTTTTTGATCTGGTGACGGGGAAGCTGGGTTGGATCAATCAGCTCATGGGGTACTACCAGCAGCTCATGCAGTACACGTC
>JACQMA010000140.1 GCA_016203825.1 Deltaproteobacteria bacterium
ACAAGACAGGATACGCGATTAACGGCTCAGGTAAACGTCGTACCGCACGGTCTTGCCGGGAAACACGATGTCGAGTGACCAAAAAGTTCTTTCGTTCGGTATCGGTCCCACCGCAGGAGGGGGCATTGCGGTCCTGTGGAAAAAATATTTCTTCTGTGGCATCGATGTCCGCGAAGACTTTCTCTTTTATGATGAGATTCGACAAGACTTGGACCTCGCGTCACCCGCCAGCACCGATCAGCTGATTTATCAGGGCGGCTTCCACCCATCCTTTGCCGCCGTCTTCTTTCTCGGCGTTCATTATTGAGGGGGAGAATCAAAAATTCCGTTGACCTCCGCGAGGGCAATCATTACACCACGTGAGTCATTTCCAACATCAGGGGGAGCATCATGATGAATCATCGCATCCAATCCGTCATCGTCGTCGTCATTACTGCAATTCTCGCCGCGTGTGCGCCATCAGGCGATGCCGACATCGAGGCTGCACGTTTCGCCCTCGATAGCGGCGACTACTCGACGGCCATCACGAAGGCCACAGCCGCCCTCACGGCCGATACCACCGATGTTGACGCCGCCATGGTCCTGTCATCGGCGTATGCCGGTCGGGCTGGGGTTCGGCTCCTTTCTGTCACCGCTGACATTTCGGATACGGGCAATACCGAGAACGAGTTCGAAGCCATCCACGACGCCCTCATTGCCAATGTTGCGGTGGATGAACTCCCTGACCTTCGTGCGGCCATCACAACCCTCACGACCACGCTCACCGCGGAGCCCGCTGCCACAGACGACCTCTACGAAGACTTCAACTTTCAACTGGGCAGCCTGCAGGCCATCGAAATTTTCGCGGCGCCTTCCATTACGGCACAACCTTCAGACGACGAAAGTGATATCGATTCCACGCGCATCGATGAGACGAGCGATACTGAAACCGATAAAGTTGAAATCTTAGCTGACTTCATTGACGTCGATAATCGCCTGATCGCGGCAGGCATGACGGCCGATGATGATCTCGTCGATATTCTTCGCAAAAACTATTGCGTGCTCCACGATCTTTCGGCCGGCGATGGCATCGATCTCGGTGTCCTTCGCGACCAGATCGAATGTCAGCTTGCAGCAAACGCAGATACGGTCACGACAACTGCGGCCCTCGTTGCCAACTGTGCCGCGTTTGCGACAGAATTTGATGAATGTGCGAGTCCTGGCGCAACTACCGCGGATGCGGCGAAGTTCTAACTTTTCAGAGGGGGATGACTCATGAAACGATTCTTCAACAGAGCGACCATCTTCGCAGCGGTGATTGTCTTCTCATCGACGGTGAGCTTCGCGGAAAACACGGGCATCGGCAATGAATACCCCTCACTGAACCGTGGCGTCCGGGCGCTGGGCATGGGCAATGCCTTCGTGTCGCAAAAGGGGACGGATTATAATGCCCAGTTTTATAATCCGGCTGCCATTAACGATTTTGAGAAGAAACATCATTTTCTCTTTGTGAACCCTGGTGCCGATATGAACACGGGCATTATCAACACCATCAATGATGTCCTGGACTTGAGTGATGATCTCGATGCCGACGGGAGTGACTCCGAAAAACTGGACACCTTCGATGCGTTCGTTTTGGCCCATGCCGGCGATTTCAACCACGCCGTCGTGAACCTCCCGCTCTTTCACATCCGTCACAAGTATTATGCAGCGGGACTCATCGTCGACGGTCGAACGACCATTTCTTTGCGCAATCCCACCTTTCCGAACTTTGAATTGAAGTCGGTCAACGACGCCGGTATCGCTGGTGGTGGCGCCTATGCGTTTTTCGACGACTCCTTGCAGGTTGGGTTGAATCTCAAAGTTCTGTATCGCGCCGCCATTGAAGAACAGATCACGTCCAACGACATTTTAAACCAAGACTTGGGCGACATCGTCGGTTGGAGTGCATGGAGTAAGGGCTACGGCGTTGGTGTCGACCTCGGAACCAAGTATGCCCTTCCCTGGTGGAAGGAGACCCTTCATCCAACGTTTGCGGTGGTTATTCAAGACATCGCCGATACGCGTTTCAGCGGTGGCGCCCCCAAGACCCCGATGTCGGTGTCGGCCGGTGGCGGTGTCTTTCCAAAATTTGGCCCTGTTGAGTTTGGTGTCTTGGCCGATTTTCGAGAGATCAATCAACAGCAGGACTTTCTCAAGAAAC
>JACQMA010000141.1 GCA_016203825.1 Deltaproteobacteria bacterium
AGGCGGGGGCGTATCATTATCTCACCAAACCTTTTGAGCTCGGTGATATTGCAGCCCTTCTTTCCAAGGCGCTCGAGCACAAGAACTTGAAGGAAGAGAATCGAATCCTCAAGAGTCAACTGCGCGATCGATATCGCTTTGAAAACATCATTGGCAGTAATGAAGGTTTAGGCGAGATTTTTGACATGATCGAAAAAGTGGCCGAAACGGATTCCACGGTCTTGATTCTGGGGGAAAGTGGAACGGGGAAGGAGCTCGTTGCCAGGGCCCTTCATTATAATAGTCCACGGCGCGAGAAGCCGCTTGTGACGGTGAATTGCGCCGCGATCCCAGAAGAACTTTTGGAAAGTGAACTTTTTGGGCATGTTCGAGGTGCTTTTACGGGTGCGGTCCAGACGCGTCCGGGGCGCTTTGCCTCTGCCGATGGCGGGACGATCTTTCTCGATGAAATCGGCGATATGAGCTTGAAACTTCAGGTCAAGCTGTTGCGCGTTTTGCAGGAACAACAATTTGAGCCCGTTGGTTCCAACAAGAGTCGGCAGGTTGACGTGCGCATCATTGCGGCCACCAACCACGACCTCGAACGGGCCGTGCGCGAAAGGCGTTTCCGTGAGGATCTCTACTATCGACTCAATGTGATCCCGATTCACGTGCCACCGCTTCGGGAACGGCGTTCTGATATCCCTCTCCTGGTCCATTTTTTTCTCAATCAGTATAATCAGGCGGCAGGTCAGCAGGTGAAAGGAATTGATGATGCAACGATGCAACTTCTCTTGGAGTACGATTGGCCCGGAAATGTTCGTGAATTGGAGAATACCATCGAGCGCGCGGTGGTCATGCGACGGAGTGGACAGATCGTCGTCACCGACCTCCCGGAACACATCCAGGAGAAGAAACTTGCCGCGGGTGCGATCGCGATTCCTGAAAAGGGGATGTCGCTGAAAAGAGCGGTTGCTGACTTTGAGGCGGATTTGATCAAGAGTGCCCTCGTGATGACGGGAGGCAATAAAAATCGCGCGGCATCGCTCTTACGACTCAACCGAACGACGCTGGTCGAAAAAATGAAAAAGCATCATGGAGAAAAGGAGTGGTAATGTTTAAACTCACGAATCTCTTAATTGTCGATGACGATGATACGCTGGTGCGGGTCTTCACGCGACTCGCCAAGGATCGGAACTGGAGTAATGTTGTTGCCCGTTCGGGGACGGAAGCGATTGAGGCCTTTTCGCGACAGCCCTTTGAAGTTGCGCTTGTCGACATCAAGCTCCCGGGGATGAGCGGGATCCAAGTCTTGGAGTACGCCAAACACAATCACATCTCCGCAGAGATTATTCTTATTACCGGTGTGGGGAGTATTGAATCGGCGGTCGCCGCCATGAAAACCGGGGCGTATGATTACCTCACCAAGCCCTTCGACGATATTGTGCGCGTGAGCCTGCTCTTCGTATAGGCGATGG
>JACQMA010000128.1 GCA_016203825.1 Deltaproteobacteria bacterium
TTCGCGAATCGCCCCTACATGATCTTGTATTCTTTTTCTAACCGTTCATACGTATCGATCACTTTCCGTACGTATTTTCGCTTATCAATATAGCCCCCCGGATAAAAACTTCGCTTGAAGCCATAGATAATCAAATCTTTAAGACGTGCCGGTCCGATCTGGAATGTCTCCACGGCCATGGCGATTTCATTGGTGACGGTGGTGTGCGAAACGAGTCGATTGTCGGTGCAAAAGGTGGTTGAGAGTTTCGACTCCAGCATCTTTCCAAAAGGATGTTTCGCGAGTGTCATCGAGGGGATCGTCTGAAGGTTGGACGTGAGACAGAGTTCGATCGTGATGCGTTGGTCAGCGATGTATTGGGCCAACGCCCCGACGTAACGACTGCGTGCGGCAGGATCCGGGAGGTCGACGAGCGTTTCATCGAAGAGATTCGTTCCGTGGCCGATGCGATCGGCATGACAGTCAGTGATGGCCTGAAAGATCGACGGGGGACCATAGGCTTCCCCGGCGTGCACGGTCTTCTTCAAGAAGTGACGGTGGGCAAGGTCATAGGCCTTGCGATGGTCCTCGGCAGGATATCCCTTTTCGGCACCGGCGAGATCAAATCCCACGACGGCAACTCCCTTTTCTTCACGTGCGGCGACAAGCTCCCGTACGAGCTCAAGCGAGGCCAGCGAAAATCGCTCGACCTCCGGCATTTTTGAATGAAGGGTCGCGAGCGTCTGATAGTAATGGGAGAACTGCGGTGTGAACATGCGAAGCGCACAGCCAATGATACCGTAGGCAAACGGTGGACGCTGGCCGACCTTCACTTCCTTTCGTGCATTCAAATCTTTTTCCGCCCGCTCAAGTCCGCGATCAACGGCTGCAAGGACCTCTTGGGCATTGAGCTTTGAGTTGATGTGAAGCTGTGGGGCAAAGCGCGGCTCAACGTAACACACGCCTTCATTAAAATTATCCTCTGCGAGTTCGAAGGCAATGCGTTCGATCGCCTCCGACGTTTGCATGACGGCGACGGTATACTGAAATCCAGCCAAGTATTCGGGGAGGTCTCGGTAACGTTCCTTAAAGATGAGTTCCTTGAGCCCCGCTTCAGTAAACGACGGAAGGTTGATCTTCTGTTCCCGGGCAAGCTCAATGAGGGTGGCAAGGCGCAGGCTCCCGTCAAGGTGAACGTGGACATCGGTCTTGGGGATGGCTTCCAAAAAGGAACGGGCAATCGTGGCCATGAACGCTGGCTAGCAAAAGGAGCGACTTCCGTCAGCAAGAAATTCCATGGGAATTCACTTGCCGCCCGCGGCAAAAGTCGATAGGAAGCCATCTGGGGGATGATCGAGGGGTTCACATGGTGCTGCGGCAGATTCGGATTGCACTCGCTTTCATCGGGCTCATCGTCCTGGTCTCACCTCCGACGGCTCAGGCCTGCGGGCACGACGCGTTTTATCTCGGTGGTGGATACATCCAGCAATTTTTGGTGACGCCGGAGCATCGGCTTGGCGTGGGGAGCAATGACCGCGTCCGGTTTGGGATTCCGTTCACCTTTTATGGTTTGTGGGGATACGATTTTTGCGGTTCGCGCTGGGGCATCCAGATGCCGTTCGAGTATTCCCGCTTCAAGCTCAACCGCACGGAATGGGTCAATATGATGGGGGGGTCGTTTGAAGGGGTCTTCCACGTTGCGGCATGGGAAGATGGTTTTGATTTCCATCTCGTGGGTGGACTTGGTCTTCAGTATCTTACCGAAGGCGACATTCAGGATCGCACCGAAAGTGTGGGCATGACCGCCTCATTTGGCCCCGGCATCGCGTGGTATTTCGGCAAGGGTCGACATCTGGCCCTCGTGAGTCAATTTCCCGTTCGTGCCATCGTCTTCATCGGTGATCGCCTTTCGGCGAATCAAACCACCGTCATTGATCTGCCCTTACGTCTTGGCCTTACCGTCGGATTCTAATTAAAGTATTGTCATGGAGCCGCCAGATAATGTAGAATGGGCGCCTCTCCGAGGGAGGTGCGTATGATGAACCAAAAGAACATGTGGGGCGCAGTCATGTTGGGATGCATTGCCTTTCTTGTTGCCTGTGGAACGACCACATCAACGACAACGACAACGGATACCGACGGGGACGGCGTCGCCGACTCGACCGATAACTGTGACAACGATGCCAACGCCGATCAAGCGGATGCGGATAGCGATGGTGTCGGGGACGTTTGCGACAGCGACGATGCCAGTTTTTCCCTCACAAGCGATGATATGCCGTCAGGTTCCGAAATTCCTGAGGATCCTTATGCGTTGAGCGACGCATTGGGGTGCACCGGATCGACCGGTGACAATACATCACCACAGCTTGAGTGGACCAACACCCCCTCTGATGCCGAAAGCCTCGCGATCACGATGCTTGATTTGGATTGTGCGACAGTGGATTGCTCTGCAGATGGCGAGCCATTCATCCATTGGATTGTCTATAATATTCCAACAACAGCAACAGAGCTTTCACGTGGCGCAAGCGAAAGTCTTCCTACGGGTGCTGAAAACGGTGGAAATGATTTCGATGATCCAGCGAGTATTCCCAATTATGGCGGACCATGCCCGCCTGTAGGAGTGGCCCACACCTATGAATTCAAGATTTGGGCGCTCGACACAGCCAATCTCATGGACGACACGACGATTACGTTTACCGATCCTGATTCTGTTCTGGATGGCATTGAAAGTCACGCAATCGCCAGTGGTACGGCGAGCTTCCAGCGAGATTTTACGGGGCCGTAAAACCAATCACGATATTCGCAAGCTCAAGGCCAGCGCGACGCTGGCCTTCGTGCGTTTGAGCGCCAAGATGCGGTGTGAGGATAATTCCGGGAACGCCGACGAGGGGTGATGTTTTTGAGAGCGGTTCTTCGGCAAAGACATCGAATGCTGCGCCTTTGAGTTGACCAGAACGGACGGCACTCGCAACGGCAGTTTCATCGACTATCCCTCCACGCGCGCAATTGATCAGATACGCCCCTTTTTTCATGCCGGAGATTCGCTGGGCATTGAGAAGATTTTTTGTCTCAGCGTTGAGCGGTAGATGGAGCGTCACAA
>JACQMA010000143.1 GCA_016203825.1 Deltaproteobacteria bacterium
GTGCTGCGCGATACGCAGGATCATCAAACGTGTATGATTGATAGATCAACCCCACAAGTTCCGCAAAGGCATCGAGGATTTCTTTGCTCCGTCCCTTGATGACCGCGCGCGCCGTTTCGGGAATCTGATTCGTGGGACCGGGAGGGGTGTCTAATGATGCGAGCCACAACGATCCTTTTTCTTTTTCCTGGAGCGGTACCGTAAAGGTCGGTCGCTCGATCCCCTTTTCCGCTACGGTGCACCAGACACTGTCCAGCACGAGACCTACGTCAGGGGCTCCGGTTGCCTCGAAGTACGACCAGATGGAGCCGCCGGTCTCTTCGGCGGTGTCGAAGACGAGTTCAAAGGTGATGCCTTTCAGATCGTCGCTCCCATCGAAGCGTTTCGCCAATGCCTTCATTACGGCGAACGCCAACGCCGACGGTCCCTTGTCATCGAGGGCACCTCGACCAACAATGAATTCGGTTTTGGCACCACTCAGTTCGCGTTTTTCTTTTCGTGGTGTGAACGGTTTCCAGCTTTTGTCTTCGGGAGGGACCGTATCCAGGTGCGTGATGAACGCAATCTTTCGGGGTCCGGTGCCCAAACGAAATCCAAAGACCCAGCGGTCGCGTTCATTGACACGCGCCTCCCAGTTGAAAGGCTGAAGCCGCATGGTCGTTTGTTTCGCGTTGAAACGTTCCGCCTCTTTGAGGAGGTATGTTTGGGCTTTCCGTAAGCCCGGTTCGGCAGCTATACCCTCCGACGTTCGATAGGTTGGTATCCGCACAAGCTTGTGGGTATCGGTGATGAGGTTCTCGAGTTGCTGGTCCAGAAATGACGTCTGGTAACGATCTGACGCTGAGGTCGTCGCGGCGATCAAGGTAAAACCACACCAACATAATGTGACAAGGCGATTCATAAATTGACAGGGATTGTATGATTGTCTAGTTGCCTGTCAACCTTTTACCCATAAGGAGGGTGAGATGAAAAAAATCTTGGCAGGTGTGGTGATGGTTGCGGTGGTGCTCGGCGCCATGGTGGCGAGTGCGGCGAATTTTGATGGCGTGTATAAATTTACATCGCGCGCCAAAGAAGGAACGCCGGACATGCAGGGATGGTGGGGGATGATGGTCATCAAGAACAATACGATGTCACGCATCTACCGTTCGCCGGACGGCACGCAGGAAAAGTACTACGTCGGCACCCTCACGCAAAATGGCAATATCTATACGGTCAAGTTTACGGATACCTACAAACCCGAATATGTTGGCAATGAACATCGCAACACGATGACCGTCGACGGCATGAGCCTTGTTATCGGAAGCGAAGATGGGAAATTTAAAGAAGTGTGGGCGAAGAAGTAGAAGTGCGATCCTTGACGATGGCGTTCGCGGTGGCGGTGTTGAGCTTTTGCTCAACACCCGCCGCTGCTGATACGCTGGCCAACATCAAAGCACGTGGGACGATCCTGTGGGGCGCCGATGCAGAAGGTGGCGCCCCATATGTTTTTCCTGACGCCAAACATCCATCTCAACTTGTTGGCTTCGAAGTGGACCTCATGGACGCCATCGCGCGTGAGATGGGGGTTCGCCCGAAGCACTACCAGAATAATTGGGATGGATTGATTCCCTCGCTCACGAAGGGGGATTTCGACCTGACCCCCGACGGCATCGAAGTCACCCCGGCGCGTGAACAAGAAGTCCTTTTCTCGCGTCCCTTCTACCTCTATTCGGAACAAATCGTCGTGCGCAAAGGTGATCGCCGTATCCATACATTCGAGGATCTCAAAGAAAAAAGAGTTGGTACCCTTTCGGCATCGGCGGCGATGGACATGCTCCAATCATTGGGCGGCGTGGACATCGCGATCTATTCCGGTCAGATGGAACCGTATGAAGATTTGGCCCTCGGTCGACTCGACGCCGTCTTCATGGACCTCCCCATCGCTGCCTACTACGGCCGGTCGAATCCGAAACTCGAGTTTGTCGGCGATCCCGTCGGTGAAGGTGTGTACGCGATTGCGATGCGCCGAGGGGACGATGCCCTAAAGATCGAAGTGGATCGCATTCTTGAATTCTTGATCACCAATGGAACAATCCAACGTATTTTTGAAAAGTGGGGTATTTGGAATGATGCACAGCAAAAGCTTCAAGCACCTCCCTCGTCTCAAGGCTTCACCCGTTTTCAGGAAGCCAAGCAGATCGCGCTTGTTCAATTTATTCCCACGCTCCTGCGAGGTGCCGGGATCACGCTCGTGCTCTCGTGTGTGTCGATGGCTCTCGCTGTGATGTTGGGACTGTTGCTCACGATCATGAGGCTCTATGGACCATCTTTATTGGGACGACTGGCAACCATCTATGTCGAAGTCTATCGTGGGACACCCCTGCTTGTGCAGTTGTACATGCTCTATTATGGTTTGCCCAATATCGGCATCAGCCTGACGCCGATGGTGGCAGCGGTGTTGGGATTGGGGATGAATTATGCGGCCTATGAATCCGAAAATTATCGCGGCGGCATTGGCGCGGTGAACAAGGGTCAGATGGAAGCGGCCTTGGCGCTCGGCATGCCACGCATGATGGCGGTGCGCCGGATCGTGCTGCCTCAGGCGGTGCGCGTAACGTTGCCGGCGGTGACGAATGATTTTATCGCGCTCTTCAAAGACTCGTCGATTGTCTCGGTGATCACGATGGTAGAGCTCACAAAGACCTACAATATGTTGGCGACGACGACGTTCAAGTATTTTCAATTGGGTCTCATCACGGCGTTTCTGTATTTTGCGATGAGTTATCCGCTCTCGCTGATGAGTCGGCGACTCGAATGGAAACTCAAAGGGGGCTTGCGATGATCACGATCCGCGATTTGCACAAATACTATGGTGAGCACCACACCCTGAAGGGCATCGACCTTGCGATGGAGAAGGGAGAGGCGCTCGCCCTCATTGGACCATCAGGGAGCGGCAAGAGCACGTTGCTCCGATGTCTCAATGGTCTCGAAACATTTGAATCGGGAGAGATTCATGTCAACGGAACGGAGCTGCACTCCATCAATCATACGAAACCAACACGGCACGATCGTGAAACCATTCGGAACGTACGGTTGCAAGTGGGGATGGTCTTTCAACAGTTTAATCTCTTTCCCCACATGACGGCGTTGGAGAATGTCATCGAAGCGCCGATCCGGGTGTTGGGAACGCCCCGTGACGAGGCGGTTGAAAACGCGCGCGCACTCCTGCGACGTGTGAACTTGGAACACCGGGCGGACCAATTCCCCGAGCGCCTTTCGGGCGGCGAACAGCAGCGGGTGGCGATTGCGCGAGCGTTGGCCATGAAGCCTCAAGCAATGCTCTTTGACGAACCGACATCGTCGCTCGATCCCGAAATGGTCGGCGAGGTCTTGGAAGTCATCCGTGATCTTATTGAAGACGGCATGACGACGTTGATGGCGGCGCACGAAATGAGCTTTGCTCGTGAGGTCGCCGATCGCGTGATCGTCTTTGATGCGGGCGATATTGTCGAGGTTGGTCCGCCGGACCAAGTCTTCACGAATCCTCAGGCCGAACGGACGAAGGTTTTCTTAAGTCGTGTCATGCGTTCGTAATCTTATTCCACGGTCAGCGATTCGAAGGTCACCGACATGGAACCATCATTGTTGTCCGTGAGGGGATTGATATAAACAGCATAGGGGGATGCAAGTGCTGCCACCATGGCCGCACTGTTGCCTTGCTCATCGGTGGTGTGAAGGGTTGTATAGGAAGCATTTTCTGACCCCTTCACCGAAGCGATCAGCTTGCTCCCATCATTGGTGATGCGCAGCCAAATCGGATTTCCCGCTCCGACATTGCAGACATTCGATGGGCTACTGCTCGGTGTAACGACCTGCTGAGAACTCATGTCGTAGTCGACAATTACATCGCACGCGTAGATACCCTGATTGATGCGGAATTCGATAGAGTAGGCGGCAAAGGGGTCGGAGCTTGCGCTGGGACTCGAGATCGAAAAGATCACCATGGCATCAACATTTGAGTTTTGGTTCGATATCACTTGGGAGGTCGTGCCAAATCCGCCGAAAGTCTCAATTTTGAGGGTGATCGTTGCCGGATTTGTTTCGACAATTTTTTTGATTCCGATTGAGCCATCACCTCCGGAATTCGCAGAAAAAATCCATACACCCTCCGGGGCGTCGAAGGTGAGTCCATCGCTGATGGTCCACACATCATCAATTGTGTAGCCTGACGGAGCTGGAGATTCGGCGGTATTCATCAAGTACCAGCAGCTCGGGTTGGTGTCGTCGTCTCCGACGAGGCTGTTCTCGCTGAAGTCATCGGATTCGGTGCAGCCGGTCGTGAAGGTGCTGGTGTACGCGGCTTCGAGTGCCGTTCCCCCGTCGGATTCGACGGCGGTCGTCAGTGCCAGGGTGTAGGTTGTGAGCGGATCGAGCTCACCGCTGTAATTGCAGGTAAAGGTAAGATTATCGCTGCTGGCCGTGATGCTGGTACAGATAGAAGTGCTGCTTTCCGCCGGGGTTACCGTGTAGGAACTCGTCGTTACCGTCGTTGGGTCCAGGGCGGAATCAGAAGTAAAGCTGATCGTTGCATCGAGGTCGATGCCGGTGCTTCGTGTGAGCGAAACGCCCGAGACTTCCGGCGCGGCATCGGCCGCCGAGGTCAACGTCGAGTCTTCCGTTGAAGCGTCGCTCCCACCGCCTCCACAGGCAACAATGACGCGAAACAGAAGGGAACATCCGATGAGCACAAGAGAACGTTTCTGCAGTTTCGAGATCATCATCATATATTGTACGTATTCGCCTCCTCCCCTACAAGGGGAACGTTATTGACAAACGAGATTGGTAAAAAGATAAGGAATTTCAAGGCTATGCGACGTTTATCCCTTGAGGTGGTGAGTCTTTCAGGCCTGCCCGTTGAGCTGGCCTTGGAGCTCGGTCGACTCCGGGCCAAGCGGATTGCGCGCGCGATTGAGTTTTGGGATCGGCTGCTTGCGAAAAAGTTTCGCGGTCGGCGTGATGTCCTCCGCACACTTGAACAATCCTTTTTCCGTGCGGCATGCGACTATGCCCCGCAATACGTCAGCGAGATCGAGGCGATGGCAGAAGGGGCGGGGGTTCCGTTTCGCGACCTTTTTCGTCTGAATTGCACCGAACTTCACACGTACGCCGACGAAAAATGTACCACTTTGATTTTTCCTGTTCAGACGAAACAAGGTCGTCGGATTCTCGTGGCCCATAATGAAGACTGGGATCCCAAGCGAAGTGATGTGTTCATCTTGCGCGCCGCCCTCCCGGGTGTTTCGTATGTCATCGTCGCTTATGACGGCTATCTCCCCGGTGTGTCGTGTGGAATGAACTCAGCAGGGCTCGTGCATGCCGTGAATTTCCTCAAACCCGCTGATCGGCGTGCGGGATTGCCGCGCATCTTCATCACGCATCATCTTGTCACCGCCCCGAATATCGATGACTGTTTGAAGTGGATCCGTGGCGCGAAGCGGGCCTTTGGTCAGTCGATTCATCTTGCCCAAGGCAATCGCTACGTGGGGATCGAGCTCACGGCCAAGCACATGGCCATTCGCCGGCCGAAACTTCCCACGGCACATTCGAATCATTATCTGGCCAGATCACTCGATAGTGAGCATCAATCACCGACGCAGTCGTCGCTCTTGCGCTATCAAACGGCTACGCGACTCTTGCGCGAAGGGAAGAATGCGTGCGAGATTCTTTCCGATCAATCGGATCACCCGTATAGCATCTGGCGTGAGGCAGATCATCCCGAAGATCCCGCCGCAACGCTCGTGATGGCGATGCTCCAGACGGGCGACGAGAAGATCGAAGTTTATCGTTGCCGTCCTGATCGGAGTAAGGGTAAAGCCATCCGCCTATGATCGGAACACTCATCAGCATTCTTGCCGGGTTTGTGATGACGTCGATCTCGACGCTGGGGTATCTCGGGATCGTTGCGACCATGGCGATTGAGAGTGCGTGCATCCCGCTCCCCAGTGAAGTCATCATGCCGTTTTCGGGATTTCTCGTCTCCGAAGGCCGTTTTACGCTCTGGGGCATTACGCTTGCGGGTGCGATTGGCAATGTCATCGGTTCGATCCTCGCCTATGCCGCGGGCCGCTTCGGTGGGCGGCCGTTTGTGTGGACCTACGGAAAATATTTTCTGATCTCGCATCGCGATATCGAAATGGCCGATCGCTGGTTTTCGAAGTACGGCCAGCTCGCCGTTTTTGCAACGCGCATGATGCCCGTGGTGAGGACGTTTATTTCTCTCCCCGCCGGTATCGCGAAGGTTCGTTTCCTTCCCTTCCTCATTTGGACTTTTTTGGGATCGCTCCCGTGGTGTTTTGGGCTCGGCTATCTTGGGTTTCAACTGGGGGCGCGTTGGGAAACGCTCGGGAGTTATTTTCACAAGTTTGACACCGCGATTGGGATCGTCCTCTTGGCCGGCCTTATCTGGTGGATCCGTCGGCATGTGAAGCATGTGCGATCGTAGGGGCGGTTCGCGAACCGCCCCTACAATGACAGCGTATTCTATTTTAAGTTTTGCAACTCATGTGTTGCAGCAACTTCACGAAGTATTTCTTCGAGGAGTTGGTTCGCAAGTTTTCCCACCTGTTTGACGCCGCGATTTCTGATGCCCTTGGCATACAGTTCAGCTGTGACCACGATCGTTGTTGCCGACGTCTCTTCACGACGTGCCTCAAATACGAGTTCGCTGCGTGCCGTCCCTTTTCCGGAAACGAGTTTCTTTTCGCCCGTCACATCAAACTGACGGATTTCGACTTCGAGGCGCAAGATCGTTTCATCTCCGTGTGGCACAAACGTCATGCCGCAGGTGGTGAAGAGATCGCGCAGCGCTGAATCGAATGTTCGCTCGAGGGGTGTGGCGGCGACAATCGTCACAGGGTCCTTGTTGCGTTGTTGCTGCTCGCCGATTGCAGGTGATGGTCGATTATCCTTCACCCCCATCCAGACCACGGTTACCTCCTTCCAGAGGGGACCGCTGGTACAGAGTTGCTGTGAAAGTCCCGGCGGAACCGCAAGGGAGACAACAGTAGGTTCACTGGCATAAACAAAAACCGGAAAAAAGAGAAAAACGAACCATGATGATTTCCAGATCATGGTTGCTGCTGATGAGTAAACTCGCGGCGGTAGATTCGCAAGGCCGCGAGAAAGATTGCAAGCAGCACAGGACCGGCGACGATGCCGATGGGACCCGCGAGATTCACCGCACCCAGCAGGATCAGGAAAAGCAGAACGGGGTGAATACGCACGGTACTTCGGACGACCACCGAGCGAATGACATTATCAATCATGGATACCACCCCAAACCCATAGAGAAGAAAAATAATGGCGGCGTTGGTGTTTCCCATCGACAGGAGCAAGAACGTGGCGGTCAGATAACACGACGCGGCTCCAATCACGGGAATGATGGAAAGAATGACGGCGACGAGCCACCAGCCGTACGGTTGGTGAAATCCCGCGATCCAAAACCCAAGTCCTAGCAGGGACCCTTGGACGAACGCTGTGATCAGGGCAGCCGACAAGGATGAAGCGATCGTTATGCGGACTTCGTTGGCGAGTTCACGCCAGTGGTCCGACGAGATCGGAACCATCTCGCGCAGGAGTTCCAGGAGACGCTCGCCCTCGGCAAAAAAGACCGCGAGCAAGAGCAGCATCAAAAAGAAATTCCCGACGACCGAAAAAGTGGTGGAGAGCACCTGCGGTGAGAACTGGTAGAGCTTCGCGGCCCCGGTTTTGAGGGCGCCAAAGATGGCCCCTCGGACGTCATCCAAGGGTGGTGCCTGGCCGATCAGATTTTCGATCGAGTGGTGGATGCTCGCAAGATACGTTCCGATCGCATCGGCAAGCGACCCCACTTCGACTTGAGCAATAAATCCCTGCAAAAAGTGACCCGCCTGCGTGATTACGATGGTCGCCATGACGGTGAGCGGCAAGAGGACGCACACGCTGATCGCGATCGTGGTGGCGATGGAGGCGATATAACGATGCAAGCGGCACTTCTCGCGAGCAAAACGGTAGAGCGGGGCGAAAAGGATCGACAACGTAAAGGCAAGAAACGCGGCCTTCACAAACGGCCATGCGATCACGCCGACCAATACCACGATGGCACCAAAGAGGAGCAGAAACCCTACCCGTGGAGAAATCGCCATGCCCGTTCATTAAATGATTTTGTGAGGAGTGACAAGATCTAAGAAAGCCGCTACGAGGACGGCATGATGCAGCAATTCTTTCAGGTATTGGCTCGTTTCGTGATGAAAGTGCCAGGTTTCATTGTGGTCGTGGCCCTGGGCCTTGCCACCATGTCCGGGATCTATGCCGCGACTCACATTACACTGAATGCCGATCTCGACGACCTTGTCTCAGACGACCTCGACTATCATCGACGGTACAAGGAGTTTCTCAAGGAATTCGGCGACCAGGAATACCTGTATGTGGTGACCGATGCTGGCGGCGACCTGCCGCGCGCCAAGGAGTTTGTGCGGACCTTGGCCAGTCGCCTGACACAGCTCCCCGGTCTTGAAGACGTTGTGTGGCAGATCTCCAATCCCACGTTGGAAAAGGGGTTCCTCTTGTACTTGGAGCCCGCACAACTTGAAATCATGCAGGCATTGACGGAACGTGGCCCGTTTTCGATCAAAAAAATTTCCTCATGGGATTCCCTTGCACCACTTTTTTCGGGTCTTGCGACCGTCATGGGTTCAGATCAGGCCTTGGAAGGCGAAGCCGTTCTCTCTACGGGTTTTCGGTTTGTCGATGGGCTCCTCGATGGCATGACCATGTCGATCACCCACAACATGCCCTATCAATCTCACCTGCAACAATTTTTGGCGGCGAATGATGACACCTTCGACCCCGATGGTTTTTTGCGCAATGGCAATCTCCTCTTTGTCCTCGTCATGCCGCGCAAAGATTACGCAACGATGGACGTCATCCGACAACCACTCAACGCCGTTCGCGGCGTCCTCACGAAGACGCGTCAGGAATTTCCCGGGATCACGGCGGGTCTTACGGGACGCCCCGCGCTCAATGCCGATGAAATGGAAGCCGCCAATCGTGACTCCACGCGCGCCACGATTCTCGCGGTGGTCGTGATTGGCCTCTTGTTGTTTCTTGCGTTTCGAAGCGTGAGTCGGCCGTGTCTTGCGGTGCTCTCACTGTTGATCGGGATTGCATGGACCTTTGGAATCGTTGCCCTGTGTATCGGGCAGCTCACCGTCATCACGTCGGTCTTCGCGTTGATCCTCGTCGGTGCGGCCATTGAGTATGCCATTCATGTGGTCGCTCGCTATCAGGAGGAACTCGCGCGTGGTTGCTCGATCGAAGATGCGGTGACGTCAAGCCTTGTGCATGTGGGGAGTGCAAATCTGACGAGTGCGCTGACGACCTCGGCTGCTTTTTTGACGATCGTGTGGACAGATTTTACGGCACTTGCTGAACTCGGTGTTATTGCCGGTGTCGGCATCATCCTCTGTCTCCTCTCGATGCTCATCGTGCTTCCGGCGATGCTCATGCTTCGGGATCGACGACGGAGTGCCAGCGATCTTCGCCGTGTGCATCCGTTTGTGGTTTCGTGGCTGCCGAAGCTCTATCGTTTTCCCCGTGGAATGATGATCGGCATCGCGGTCGTGACCGTCATCGCCCTTCCCTTCGCCATAAAAGCAAAGTTCGATAACAACTTGCTCCACTTGCAAGCAGAAGGGTTAGAATCGGTACGGTTTGAACGCCTCATGATTGAACATTCGACGGAAACGACGTGGTTTGCGAATGTCGTCGCATCAACACCGGAAGACTCGGCGAACAAGGCCGATGCCTTTCGCAAACTCCCTACGGTTCGACGTGTCGATGATGTCCGTCGCATCGTTCCTCCCGATCAGGACGTGAAACAAAAACTCATCGCCGCCATGGCTCCGGCATTTGAACATCTTTCCTTTGCGCCGCTCGAGGGAACCGTTGATCGTGGGGCGTTGCTGCGGTCCCTCAAAAAACTCCACCGGCGTCTGGAACCGCTTCAGTCAAAGGCCTTTACGGCGGGTCGTGCCGATGCCGTTCTCGAACTCGAGCGATTTTCCGCAAAAATGACGAGCGTGATCGACCTCGTGAGTCACGCCGACGCTCAGGCTCTCGATCGACTCACCTCATTTCAAAACGCGTTGATCGCTGATGTTCGACATCATCTCGAGATCCTGGCGCAAGGCATGCATCCCGAACCGATCACGCTTGACGATCTTCCAGCAGGACTCACGCGACGCTACGTCAGTCCGCAAGGGAAGTATGCCGTCGCCATCTATCCCAAAGACGATATTTGGGATCCCGTGGCCCTCGAACGATTCGTGACCGATATCCGTTCCGTCGATGCGAAAGTCTTGGGGACACCGATCGAGGTCCATGAATCAGGGAAGCTGATGCGCGCGACATTTCTTCGCTCGGCGGTCTTAGCGCTCATCGTGATCATTATCTTGGTCGGGATGGATGTTCGTTCGTGGCGATGGACGATCATGGCGGTGACACCACTCCTCCTTGCGATGGTGTGGTTAGGGGCCGTCATGGGATGGGTCGGTATTCCTTTCAACATGGCGAACTTTTTTGCGATCCCCATCTTGATCGGAGTAGGCATTGATAGTGGCGTGCATCTCGTCCATCGCCTTCGGGAGGACGGTCGTCTCACGGCGTTGGGGAGTTCGACGGCACGAGGGATGATCGTGAACGGTCTGTGTAATGCCGTCGGCTTCGGCATGATGATGATTGCGGCACATCAGGGTTTGAGAAGTTTGGGCGAAGTCATGGCCATTGGTGCAGCCCTCTGTCCGCTTGCGGCCCTCCTCATTGTTCCTCCCCTTTTTCTGTGGCATCGTTCCCGACAATCCGCTAGGAGGTGACGCCTCATGCGACGGGTTGCCCGCGAACCTTCAAACGAAGAACTGATCCAAAAACTTTTTCAGGAAGGCGATCGTCTGCGTCGTTCCACGGTCGATGAAATCCTGCGACGAGGGACGGAACTCATTCCGGAACTCGGCACCATGTGCATGGATCGACTCCTCTGGACTGAGGACCTCCCGGGCTGGTGGGCGCCGGTCCACGCGACCTATCTTTTAGGGGCGATGAGTAGCGAAGAAGTCATCCTCCCATTGCTCTCGGCACTCCGATGGTCCGATGCCTATGACAATGAATGGGTGACGGAAGATTTGCCAGCCATGTTTGGAAAAATCGGTGGCGTGGCGATCGAACCGTTGCTTGCGGTTGCCTCCGATCAAAGTGCGGGCTGGTCCGCACGCTCGATTGCCCTCGACAGCCTCACGGCAATCGCTGTGGTGTCACCGCAACATGAAGAGCGACTCCTTCGCTTTGTCGATGGTCATCTCAAAAACAAAAACGAGCATCCCGGCGTTCGTCGCGCGGCGGCGATCATTCTTCTCGATCTCCGCGTGACGCGGATGCACGATGCACTTATTGCCTTCGCCAAAGAAGAAGAACAGCGGGCCAATGAATTTGAAGACTATCGCCCCGTGTTTGTCTCGACCGACGTCGATCGCGAACTGGCGATTCCCGTGCGCTCCGAGGAATATTATCGCCGCGATTGGCTCACCTTCTATCATGATGAAGAAATCCACCGCCGACAGCTCGCCTGGCAGCAGGAAGATCAAGCGGAGGCCAAATCCCGCTTTGGTCCAGGTGTAGGCGAGCGCGAGGCGGTTGCGGAAGGATTAAGGCTTTGCCCCTGCGGCAGCGGCCGCATGTACCGTCATTGCTGCTGGGGAAAACTCCATTAAGGTTTGGTATTTTCTATTCCACGAGCGTCATTGCAAACATGATCGTGAGGCCCGCAAGCAGGGCGATGAAGGAGCCGATGCGGCCGCGGTTTTCGTGGAACGCCTCGGGGACGAGATCGCACGTGGCGACATAGAGAAAGGTTCCCGCAGCGAGAGCCACAGGAAGATGAATTTGAAACGGCGAGAGTTTTGTCGAGATGGTGAGCGGGAGGAGGGCGGCGAGTGGAGTTACGGCCGAAAACAGAACGAGCAAGAAAAGTGATCGGCGCGTCTTGAATTGGGCGAGGCGAAAGACCGTTCCTAAAGAAAATCCATCGACCGCTTTGTGAGACACGATCGCGATGAAGATCGGGAGTCCGAGCGACGGGTCACTCATCGCAACACCCAAACTCAATCCATCGGCGATGCTGTGGATCGTCAGTCCAATCATCGTGGCGTATCCTATGACCGCGTGTTCATGTCCGCATCCATGTCCACACACGCGTTCGTGTTGACTGAGCAGGACACGTTCAATCAAGAGAATTGCCAAGAAGCCGACCAAGACCATGAAATTCGCTGATCCACTATAATCATTGCCCGCGACGCGGGGGAGGATGTGCAGGAACGCGACACCGAGAAAAATGCCGGCGGCCAGCGCCACAAAGAGGTGAAGCTGCCGCTCGCTCCACATGCGCACAAAGGGAAACAACGCCCCCACAATCGCCGCGAGAAACGTCGCCACCAGAAACCACATGGGCATTGTCGAGACCATCCGTCGTTCTCTAACTCTTCTTGATCCTTGATCGCAATTCAAAAAGCTGTTACCGTCACGGGCAATGCCAAAAGGAAATCAACAACGCGGGGGTCAAAGTCATGGGATGACGGGATATCCCGAGATTGAACGCCTGATCGAATCGGAGCAATTCGATGACGTGAATCAGGTCTTCGCCGCTACCCACGAGGAATTGTCGAAGGTCGCCACAAAAAAGGGCGGGTTCAAAAAGAGTGGCGAGGCCAAGAAGGCGATGAGGGCGATCGAGCTCGTGATGCAGCTCTTTCGCGAACTCCTGACCATCAAGTACCAACTCAAAGAACGCTTCGCCGAACGGCAAAAAGGCGCTTCCAAGTCCGCTCGTTAACCCAAAACAATAAAGATTTGGCATTGTTATGCGATTCTCGGTATAATGCCCCCTGGTGCCGCAACTTCGGAGGGGTCGTCGACCGATAATGAAGATGCGGGACCCTTGTGGAGGTAAGCATGGCAGACTCAATTGAAATGATTAACCCAGAGGCGATACGCTCCCAGACGAAGGCGATGGGGACGAAATCGCCTGGGGATTTTAACGCCTTTCTCGATGCGGCCAATGCCATGACCCCGGCCTTTGCGACGGCGGGCCAGATGTATGCGAGCCCCAATGCCCAAGCCGTTCTTTCCTCGGCCTTTTCGGGGATGTCCTCGACCGGGGCGCTGGCCCAGCAAGCGTCGTATCCTTCATTTGCCGGTGGTGGTGGCGGTCTTCCCGATTACGGTGCTGGATTTGCGAAATACGGAAACGGCCTTGGTGAACTCCCCAGTCCGGGTGGGCTCCCCAGTGGTGGTGAGCCGGTCGTTCCGGGAACAACGGGATTTACGACCGCAGACCTTATGAACTCGATGAACCAAAATAACTTGAAACTCCTGGAACTCCAGGCCGTCATGCAGAGCAACATGCAGGCGTGGAATACGAAGTCGAATATTCTTTCTGCCGATCACCGTGCCCGAATGGCGATGATCGAGAAATTCACGGCTCGAGGCTAATCCGTGAATTGATGATTGCGCTCAAAGCCCGTCGGCTGATACTATCAGCGACGGGCTTTTTCTTCGAGGGGGGATCATGATCGACATCGACCGAAAATACCTCGTCATGATGATGGAGGCGGGTTACGTCTATCTCGGCATGCGTCGTTTGAAAGAGGCGCGCGCCATCTTTGAAGGTCTCTCGGCCATTTCGCCCGATAGCGACGTGCCCATTATTGCCCTCGGGGGCGTCGCTTTTTGTGAAGGTGATTTTCGCGGGGCGATGACGCTCTACCGCAAGGCGATGAAGGTCGATCCGCAAAGTCTCTTCGCCAAAGTCTACCTCGGTGAAGCCCTGTTCTTCTCCGGCAAGAAAGATGAAGCGCTCGAATACTTGGTGGAGGTGCGCGACGCCGATGCCAAGGGAGCTGCGGGAAGTTTTGCCACCGCCCTCATGGACGCTATTCACAAGGGTTTTACGCCGCAGATGCTCTCCAGTCTTCCGGGGAAGGAGAAAGGTCGTCATGCCGTTCACAAAGCGATTCACTAAATTTCTCGCTCTCCTTGTTTTCGTTTGTGCGGTGGGCTGCAGTGAGATCGATCTCTATCAAGATTTGGGCGAAGAAGACGCCAATGAGATTCTCGTCCTCCTCAGCGACCATGGGATCAAGGCCGATAAGAAAAAGGTCATTCGTCAGAACGAAACTTTTTATGCTATTGCGGTTTCTGCCGAGGAGATGAGCAAGGCCCGCTCGCTTCTTTTGGAACACCATCTTCCCCGTCGCAAAGAGCTTGGGCTCACCGGGGTCTACAGTGAAAAGGGGCTGATCCCCACACCCGATGAGCAGAAGGCGCGGTATCTGTTGGCGTTGAAGGGAGAGATTATCAACTCCTTGGAGAGTCTCCCCGATATCGTGGATGCCGATGTCGTGCTGAACGTTCCGACCCCCGATGAATTTGCGAGCGAAGAGGCGAAGAAGCGCCTTCGACCAACGGCATCGGTGATTGTGCGAGCGAAGCCAGGGATCTCGACCGACAGCGTCATCACGGAGAGTAAACTCCAGCAATTTGTCGCGAACGCGATTGAAGGACTCAATCCCCGCGATGTCACGGTCATCATCAGCTATTTGCGGGATGGAAGCCGAACGCTGCGACCCGGGGATGTCTTAACCCTTTCTCCCAAGGGAACACCGGAAACGTCCGCAGAAGAACCAACCGAACAACTCTTGGGCCTCAGCCTTGATGCGGCGTCGAAAGATCGTCTCAAGATGTACCTCCTCCTCTTCTTTTTGATCCTGATCCTCCTTTCCACGGGTCTCATCGTTTCGATCGTCCAAGGGAGCCGGATGCGGCGGACGCTCGCCACCCTTCAGGGGGCACCGGGAGGCCCTCCGGCCATTGAGGGGCGGGTCGTGGATGAACAGCGCCGCCTGGGCGGGGGTGGAGAGGGGACGCAACTTTGACCCCTCCAAAAACCGATAATCAGGATGAGGGGACTTCGACTATAATAATGATGTAAGGAGCAACCGTGGATTTCACACCCATTAAGCCTGACCTGGTCAAATTCGAAATGCGGATGGTCCAAGGGGTCAATCCGCATGAGAAGGAGATGAAGCAACCGGGTGGGTTCGCCCGTTTTCTCTCCGGAGCGGGCCGTGTCCTTGGGTCCGTCGCCCTGCCGCTTTCGTTTATCTTCCCCCCGGCGGCGATTGGTGCAGCGACGATGTATGGGACGAGTGCTGTCGGCGATCAGATGCAACAACGCATTTACCTGAAACAAATGGAACAAGCCCAACGCAACCAGGCGACCAACGTGTCCTTTCCTGGTTTGGGTGTTGGTGACGGTGGACTTCAGCCGGCGGCCGGGACGGTGTCGGCGGCTGATGAAACGGTCATGAACGTGCTTTTTAAGCGAAACGATGCGATGATGGAGAATGCGCATATGCTGTAAGGGGGCTTATGGGGGATAGGGAGGTTCTATGATCAGCGGTGCGAAAATGAAAGTCGATGGTCCTTCGGCGTCTTCGCCGGCAGCCACTGAATCACCACCCATCACGACACGAGCGACGTATGGTGCGGGAACACCCGCAAAGGTCAGTCCTTTTGATCGTGAGAGCCACGGCAAGTTGCTGGCGCGTGAAGTTGGTCACCGACAGGATTTCCGGCAGATCATCAATGAACGTCGTTCGATGGAGGCCACAGACGACGAAGTTGCCGGTATTGTCGATGCCCTCAAGCCAGCCGATCAGCCAAACGAACTCTACGATCTCTTAAGCCCCGATTTGCGGGCCGGTGTCACGCGACAAGAATTCGTCGACCTCGCCTTCAACCTCCGTACGGCGATGATGAATAAGTTGTCTTAAACTGGGGTCTGGGGGCCTCAAAAGGCCTGCTCAGACCCTCGTTTTTACATCGATATTCAAAGATCGCCCTTCTCTTTTTCAAGTCATTTCAATAAGTTAAGTCATGGCATGTTTTCTGCATCGTTAAGTTCCGAACGGGTTTCCAAAAGGGGGAAAACCATGGCCAAGCCGGCCTTGAGGCATGATCATCGTGCGACATCGAAACACAAGGTGTCCGACACCAAGAAACTGGACGCTCGTCCCAAGAGCCGTGCTGAACAACAGCGTGATCTTGCGGAACTCAAACGTCGCAACGACCTCATCGATCAGTACATGCCGTACGCTGCATCGATCGCGAGTCGCGTCTGTCAAAGTCTCTCCTCGGCGGTCGATTATGAAGATGTTGTGTGCAACGCGCGTGTCGGACTCCTCGAAGCTGCCAAGCGTTTTGAGTTATCCCAAGACGTCGATTTTCGAACATTTGCCTATTATCGGATTAAAGGCGCGATCTACGATGGATTGCGTCGGAGCGGTTGGCTCCCGCGCACGCTCTACGCCAAGATCAAATTCGAAGAAGCAGCGAACGACTACCTCCAAAACCGTCGCCTCAATCAGCCCACGGGTCCTGTTCGTCCGATGCCGGGGGCGACAACCGGGGGCGACGATGATGAACATGCGGTCACCGAAACGGTCAACACGCTGGCATCGATCTACATCGTCTCGCTTGATGAGAATGAAGACATCGATGTCGAAGATGAACATGGTGCGAATGTCGAGCAACGCACCGAATTCATGCAAGTCCGTCGCTACATGCGGGATGCTATCGGCAGTCTTCCCGAGAAAGAGAAGCAATTGGTGATGATGTACTATTTTCAAAATCGAACACTCGAAGAGATTGGTGAGCGGCTCGGACTGTCCAAATCGTGGACGTCGCGCCTTCATGCGCGCGCGTTGGCCCTTCTCTTCAAGCGCATTAAGCAACGGGCACAGACGCAAAAAGAAAATGATGAGGGGGAAGTGGAGATGTCCCATGGCGAGTGAAGCGTTGTTGGGAAAACTGAATGCGCAAGCCCTGTCGAAGGCCCTCGATCACTCCAATATGACCAGCCAGCAGTCGGCGACGTCAACTCAGAATTCTTCGTTCAAGGACATGATGGCGGCAGCGGAAAACAGTGGCGATGAAATGACACGGATGTTGGGAATGGGGAATACCGATGTCACGCCCGTGAATCAGGTTGTGGCCCTCTCGGGCAACGATGTACCGTTCACCCCGGGAAACGTGGGGATCGGCGTTGAACAACCTGATGGATCGCGAAAAGTTCTGAACATGTTGGCCGACGTGAATCGTGGCCAGCTCCAGATGGACAGTCTGGTGAATCATGTGTTGTACAGCGGGAAGCGTTTCAATAATCAGGAACTGCTGGTTATCCAGTCGCATATTTTCCATTTTGCGCAGATGACGGAATTGACGGTGAAGGTTGCGGAACACGGGATTTCCTCGGTCCGCTCGGTCCTCAACACGCAGGTGCAATAAATGGCGCGGACGATGAACAATCGGCAACGTGTGGTGGCCCTCTTGGCAACACTCCACGGCGATGATGTCGCGACCCTCGCGGCTTCAAGTACGCCGGGAGATGCTCAGGCGATCAGCGATGTCGTTGCCGGCTTTGCGAATCTTCCTCCTGATGCCTGTCGCGAACAGGCGGCACAAACACTCAAAGCGTTGCAGGCGAGTGAACATTTTTCAGGACTCTCCGAAATTCATCCCGGCTGGATTCTCCGGGCCCTTCTTGCCGAGCCACCGCGTTTGATCGGCATCATCCTTCGTTATCTTCCGTCACATCATGTACGATTTGTGATCGAACATCTTCCTGCCGATGTGCGAGAGAGACTCCCCCATATGGTCGAGGCGTTTTCGGTTCCGCCGCCACTCCTCGATGTCATTCGTCAACGATTTGAGCGTCGCTTTGTGGCGATGCCGGCACCGCATGTATCCGAACACGTGACCTTTGATGAGATTTCTTCGTTGAAGACCGAAGAACTCGAAGCCCTCGTGACCGACATCGGTCTCGAGGAATTTGCCCTGGCGCTCGGTCGCCTTTCCTCGCGTGGACTTCGAATGCTCCTCAATCGTCTGTCGCTCAAAGAAGCCAA
>JACQMA010000014.1 GCA_016203825.1 Deltaproteobacteria bacterium
GGCCTGGTATTTGAGATATTCTGGATCCGTTGGCATGGCCCGCAAGGGATCGGTCCCGGTTCCGTACTGGTACCCTTCGTCGTTCTTCTCCACTTGGGCGGCCTCGGGCTGCGCACCACGCGTTTTGAGTTCCTTGTCGATCTTGGCGAGCGCCTTTTTGATTTTGTCATCCGTAGGCGAGAGTTTTGCCTTTGGTTCCGGCATCGTTTCTTTCCTCTCGGTCGTTTTCCCTTTCGCGTCTGGCGAAAGTGTTTTCTGTTCTGAGGGTGGTTGCTTTTGTTCCTCGATCGTCGATCGTGGGAGCTGCTCTGATTTTTTGATCCCCGTTCCAATCTCGAGCGAGGCGCCTTTCGGGAGCTCAATCCACGTTACCGAGAGTGGGCGTTCGCGAAAACGAAACGTGAGACTCGGAATGACGACGATAAGGATCAGGACACCGATGTGCGTGAGGAGAGAAGCCTGGAGCGATCGCTTGAGCGATGACACGGAGCTCCCTTACTTGGTCTTGAGTTCGGGTTGAGTGAGCATGCCGATTCGTTCCACGCCGGCCTTTTTCGCAATCGACATGACCTGGACGACCGTGCCGTAGCGAAGATCGGTATCCGCCTTGAGGAAGAGGTCTTTCTGTTCCTTGGCGGCGTAGAGTTTGGTCAGTTCATCCCCGAGCGCGTCAATGGGAATGGCTTTTTTGTCGTCGCCGACAAAAACTTTTTGGTCGTTGCGAATCGTAAGGATGACATCGGACTTGGTTCGCTTGACCGCTGGTGCGGCAGCTTGCGGAAGGTTCACCGGGAGCCCTTGCTGCAGGAGGGGTGCGGTCACCATGAAGATGATGAGCAGCACGAGCATCACGTCGACGAGCGGGGTCACATTAATATCCGAGACCAATCGATGTCGCGCGCCGTTCAGGTTAACTGCGGCCATGGAAGTACTCCTTCTTCACGCGTGTCATGAGGTCATCTGAGAACGACTCGAGGTCTTTGGAGAGGATACGAATCCGGTTCACGTAGATGTTGTAAAAAATCATCGCTGGAATCGCAGCGGCGAGACCCACGGCAGTGGCGATGAGGGCTTCGGCAATGTGGGGACCGACGATCGCGAGGCTCGATGCCCCCGTGCGGCCGATCTTCCAGAAGGCGTTCATGATGCCCCAGACCGTTCCGAAGAGGCCGATGAACGTTGCCGAACTCCCGGTGATCGCAAGAAACGGGACGCCGTATTCCATGTCTTCAATCTCTTCCTCTGTTTTTCGTTGGACTTCACGTTGCACCACGGCGATGTCGTCCTTGGACGAATGGTCGCGCAGCGTGTCGATGCACTGTTTGAAAACATTGAAGGCCGGACTCTTCCGAAAGGTACCTTTATTGATCAGCCCATCGACGGTCGTGGCCTGCCAAAAGTGATCGTAGAATTTGGTTGACAGCTCTTTCACGCTCTTCAGTTGTCGGTGCTTGGCGGTGATGATGGCCCAGCTCACGACGGAAAAGGCGAAGAGGATCAGCAGCGTCAACTGGACGACGAAGTTGGCGTGGATCAAGAGTGAAAAGAGACTGTGATTCGTGGCCGCAAGATCGGTGGTTTCAACCGGGACTTCGGTTGCCGCTTGGGCCAGCAGCAAAGTGATGCCGAGAAGATTCATAGGGACGACTCCTTTTTTGTATGTTGCGTTGTGAAGGTGGTGGATAGTAATGGGCGGCTATGGCACAAGTCAACCCGATTGGCATTTTTGATTCTGGTGTTGGCGGACTCACGGTGTTTGCCGCCATTCGCGAACTTATGCCGCGCGAGTCGTTGGTCTATCTTGGCGATACGGCCCGTCTTCCCTACGGAACGAAATCGAGGGAGACCGTCATTCGGTATGCGCTTGAAGACGAAGCGTTTTTGGCGCGCCATCAGGTCAAGGCGATCGTCGTGGCGTGCAACACGGCGTCAGCGGTAGCGCTCGACACGCTTCGGGAACATTCGACGGTTCCGGTGGTGGGGGTTGTGGAGCCAGGGGCGAACGCGGCCGTTGCGGCGAGTCGCGGTCGCTGCATCGGCGTCATCGGGACGACAGGGACGATCGCGAGTAACGCCTACACCGATGTGATCAAGCGACTCGAACCACGGGCAACCGTGATTGCTCAAGCCTGTCCTTTGTTCGTGTCTTTGGTGGAAGAGGGGTGGCTCACCGACGAAGTGACGTGGAAGGTGGCGCAGCGCTACCTCACACCCTTGCGCGAAGCGGGTGTCGACACACTCGTCCTCGCGTGCACCCACTATCCGTTATTGAAGCCGCTTATCGCCGAGGTCATGGGGCAAGGTGTCGCCCTGGTCGATTCCGCTGAAGCGGTCGCCGAGGAACTCAAGCGTATGCTCGAGGACCATTCCCTGCAAACGACGTCCGCACATGCCGAGCACCATCTTTTTGTGACGGATCTTCCGGGAGCGTTCACCCATGTCGCCGCGCGGTTCTTGGGCCATCACCTCCCGCCTGTCGAACGTGTTGATCTTGAAACCGCTTGCGTTTTTCCCCCGCGTTAGGGAAAAGCCCCTTCGTGACACGTCCTTTTCGTTGGTTCATCGGATCCATCCTTGCGGTGATGACGGCAAGCGTTTTCACGCCGACGTCGACGCTCGCCCTTTCAGAAAAAGGATTCCAAAAGCTGCACGTTTTTACATCGATCCTTCATTATGTTGAAGAAAACTATGTCGAAGGGGTCGATGAGGAGAAAATCCTCGATGGCGCCATTGAGGGGATGCTCGAAGCGCTCGATCCCCATACGGTCTATCTGTCTCCCGATATTTACCGCGAGCTCAGGGTTGATACGCGTGGGAGTTTTGACGGTATTGGGATTGAAGTCACGATTCGCGATAAGGTGCTCACCGTTGTCTCGCCGATTAAAGGTTCTCCTGCCGAGCGGGCCGGTCTTCATTCCGGAGATCACATTGTGAGGATTGACGGAAAGTCGACGGAGAGTATGTCGCTTTCGGAATCCGTGAAAGCGATGCGCGGAAAACGAGGAAGTACCGTGCGGCTTACAATCCAGCGCCCCGATGCCAAACCCTTTGACGTTTCCGTCGCACGCCAGGTGATTCACGTTCCCAGTGTCAAAGCAGAATTGGTGGATGAACATTATATCTACGCCAGTATCTCCAGTTTTCAGGATGGCACGTCAAAGACGCTCGAGCGAGAGATCGAAAAATTGGCGAAGAAGAACACCATTCAGGGAATGATCCTGGATCTTCGTCGTAATCCCGGGGGCCTCCTCGATGAAGCTGTCTCCATGTCCGATCTCTTTTTGACCGAGGGCGTGATTGTGACGAGTGAAAGTCGCGGCAAGGAAATCGATCGTCGTGAGGCCGAGAACAGTGGCGCCGAGCCCAACTATCCCCTGATGGTGTTGGTCGATGGCGGTTCGGCCTCGGCTTCTGAAATTGTTGCTGGCGCACTCAAAGATAATCAACGTGCCGTCGTGCTCGGGATCCAAACGTTTGGCAAAGGATCGGTTCAAACCGTGATTGATCTCGATGACGGCGGCGGATTGAAGCTGACGATTGCCCGCTACTACACGCCGTCCGGTCGATCGATTCAGGCGGAAGGCATTGCCCCCGACATTGTCGTCCCGGCGGCGCGTCCCGAAGCGCCCGAAGCCAAGACGCGACCGCGCGAGAAGGACCTCGTCGGTCACCTCGAACCCGAGCAAGGCAAGAGTGTTGCCTCGGTGGCCGTTGCAACGGTTTCAGAAGACTATCAAAAAGAAGTTGCCCTCGATTACCTCAAGAGTTGGTCGATTTTTGGAAAACGCCCCGACGCTCGTGAGGAGAAGCAGTGACCACCAAGCGGATTGGAATTTTGACCGGCGGCGGTGACTGTCCGGGTCTCAATGCCGTCATCCGTGCCCTCGTTCGCCGCGCCATTGATTTTGAAAACTATGAGATGCTGGGGATTCGCTACGGTTGGCGCGGTCTCCTCGATGGTGACACGATACCGCTCACGCGCGACATGATGCGGGGAATCCTTCATCGCGGGGGAACGATCCTCGGCACCTCGCGGACCAATCTCTATAAAGATGCCACGACCGAAAAAAAGGCGAAGGCCACTCTCTCGAAATTGGGACTCCACGCCATCGTTGCGATCGGCGGTGAAGACACGCTTGGGGTGGCCAAGCGTTTGACCGATGATGGGTATCGTATCGTTGGCGTCCCGAAGACGATTGATAATGATCTGAAAGGAACCGATGCGACGTTTGGTTTTGACACCGCCGTTCAGATTGCGACCGAAGCCCTCGATCGATTGCACACGACGGCCGAGTCGCACGATCGGGTTCTTGTGTGCGAAGTCATGGGGCGCCATTCTGGTTGGATTGCGACGTATGCGGGGATCGCCGGCGGGGCCGATGCGATTCTCGTCCCCGAGTATCCGATCAACCTCGACGACATCTGCGACATTATTCGACGACGACACGACATGGGCATTCGCTTCAGTATTATTTGTGTCGCCGAGGGAGCAAAACTCAAAGGTGGCGATGAAGTGCTGTCCTCGGAGCGACGCGATGAGTTTGGACATGTCACCTTAGGTGGGATTGGTGAGGTCTTGGCCAAACAGATTGAGCAAAAAACGGGATACAGTACGCGCGTCACGGTCTTGGGTCACATTCAGCGCGGGGGAACGCCAACCGCGTATGATCGCGTCCTTGCAACACGCTACGGTGTCGCGGCGATGAATGCCATTCATGCCAATCGTTTCGGCGTCATGGTCGCCCTGAAGGGCAATGACATCGTCGAGGTTCCCCTTGCACAAGTTGCTGGCGGGACGAGGACCATTGATCCTGAGCTTTATCAGGTTGCGAAAATTTTTTGGGGATGATTCGGAGACGTCGTGCGCGCCATTTGCAAATCAACTGCAGCAGCCGGCATCGAACTGATCGATACCTGCGTGCCCAAGCCGGGCGAGCGGCATGTTGTGGTGAAGGTGAAAGCAACCTCGATCTGTGGAACTGACCTGCATATTTATCAGTGGGATCCGTGGGCCGCGAATCGGATCAAGCCGCCGCTCATCTTTGGTCACGAGTTCGCCGGTGAGATCGTCGAGGTGGGGAAAAATGTGCGCGGCGTGAAAGTCGGCGATCACATCTCGTGCGAAACCCATATTCCGTGCGAAAAATGTTACCAGTGTCAGCATGGTCAGATGCATCTTTGTCAGCACGTGAAGATCGTCGGCATCGACCGGCCCGGGTGTTTCGCCGAATACGTCGACATCCCCGACATCTGTTGCGTCGTGAATAACCCGGCGCTCCCCTGGAACATCGCTTCCATTCAAGAGCCCTTCGGCAATGCAGTCTATTGTGTCAGCGAAGGGAACGTTGCGGGAAAGACCGTGGCGGTTTTTGGTGATGGGCCGATCGGCATCTTTACGGTCGCGCTTGCGCGAGCCTATGACGCCAAGAAGATCATCGCGTGTGGGATGCAGCCCTATCGGCTCGACCTCATGCGGAAATATCATCCCGACGTTGTGGTGGACGTGAGGAGTCAGGATCCACGGGTTATGATTCTTGAAGCGACGTGCGGCATGGGTGTTGATGTCGTTTTTGAAATCAGTGGATCCCATCGCGCTATCCACGATGGATTGGCGGTCGTTCGCAGTGGCGGGACCTTTATTGCCTTTGGTGTGCCGAGTCGTCCTGTTGAAATCGACGTGGCCAAGGAATTGATTTTCAAGGGCGTGACCCTCAAGGCCATCTTTGGTCGACGTATGTTCGAGACGTGGGATGAGCTTCGCCGTGTGATCGATTCCGGAAAAGTCAACCTTGCCCCCATCATTACGCACGAGTTTCCGCTCACTGATTTCGAAAAGGCGATGCAACTTCTGACGAGTGACGATGTGTGCGCAGGAAAAATTGTGTTGAAACCGTAAAGGAGTTTTCATGTTCGACCAACTGCTTCCCCTCCTTCAACAACAACTCCGCGACATCAAAGAAGCTGGCCTCTGGAAAGAAGAATGGCCGATCCTCTCGCCGCAACGTTCTGCGATCAAGGTGAAACAGGGTGACGTCATCAATTTTTGCGCCAATAATTATTTGGGACTCGCCGATCATCCTCAGCTTATTGCTGCAGCCAAACACGGTCTTGATGAGTTTGGGTACGGGACCGCATCAGTTCGGTTTATCTGCGGGACTTTTTCGATCCATCAGGATTTGGAAAGGGCGCTCACGGTCTTTATGGGAACGGAAGACACGATTCTCTATTCATCGTGTTATGAAGCCAACGAAGGTCTCTTTGAAACGATCTTGACCGAGGGCGATGCGGTCATCAGTGATGCGCTGAATCATGCCTCGGTCATCGACGGTATTCGCCTGTGCAAGGCTAAGCGCTATCGGTACGCAAACTCCGACATGAATGATCTTGAGACCCAACTCAAGCAGGCGGATGCCGATGGCGCGCGTGTGAAGCTCATTGCAACCGACGGTGTCTTCTCGATGGATGGCTATATCGCGCGCCTCAAAGACATTTGTGACTTGGCCCAAAAATATCAGGCCATCGTGATGGTCGATGACAGTCACGCGACGGGTTTTATGGGAAAGACGGGACGCGGAACACCGGAGCTTTGTGGGGTGATGAAGCGCGTTGATGTCGTGACATCCACAATGGGCAAGGCGCTCGGCGGTGCGGCAGGCGGATTTACGACCGGACGTAAGGACCTCATTGCGTTGCTCCGTCAACGATCGCGGCCGTATCTTTTTTCGAACGCGCTTCCACCGATGATCTGTGCGGCAACACTCGCATGCCTCGATCTCATCGGGAACAACACCGCACTGCGTGATCGGTTGGAAAAAAATACGACATATTTTCGTTCAGGACTTAAAAAAGCTGGTCTCAACATCCTTGAGGGAACGCATCCGATTGTCCCCATCATGTTTGGCGAGGCAAAACTCGCAGCCGATGTTGCGCGCGACATGCTGAGTGAAGGTGTTTACGTAAAGGGGTTTTCGTATCCCGTCGTGCCCAAGGGCCAGGCCCGCATTCGTTGCCAGGTCTCCGCCGCCCACACCCAAGAGCAGTTGGATCGAACCATTGCAGCCTTTCAGAAGGTGGTCAAAAGCAGAGGTGCATAGGTCCTATACGACTTATAGGACATATATGTCCTATAAAGGAACACCACTTCTGTAAGTTCCTGAAAATGAAGAAGGGCTCTTTGGCACTCTTCTTGCTCTTCTCGATGACACTGTGCACAGCCGAAACGATCTCATCGGTCCTCATGGGGGCTATCGAACCCTGAAATCCTATCAGATGTCCGAGATTGTCTATGACGCAACCGTCGCTTTTTGTGCTCGATGGATTGACCGCCGATCACGCACGAATGATCAGATGGTTCAGGCAGCCCGCAGCGGAAAACAGAATATTGCAGAAGGTTGTATGGCTTCAGGGACCTCAAAGAAAACGGAACTCAAATTGGTGGGTGTTGCTCGTGCGAGTCTTGAAGAATTATTGCTCGATTACCAGGATTTTTTGAGGCAGCGTAGTCTTGTTCTTTGGGGGAAGGACCATGCAACAACGAGGGCAGTGAGGGCACTCGCTTTTGAAGTGAATAAGTCCTATAGGACCTA
>JACQMA010000144.1 GCA_016203825.1 Deltaproteobacteria bacterium
CTGTTCGCGAACCGCCCCTACAGGTTACGATGTCCGCAAGATTTACTTCCGGCCGCCGCACGAGTTCCTCAATTGTACACATGCGCCCCTCGGGGGAACGCGCGCGCGTCGTTTGTGTCCACATGCGAAGCTCTTCGATGGCTTTTCGTTTTTCCTGAAACGATTGCCACCGTTGATCGCCAATGAGTCCCGGCTCTCGACCAAGCGGCGTCAATCGCTGGTCGGCGTTATCTTCGCGCAGGATCAAACGAAACTCCGCACGCGAGGTAAACATGCGGTAGGGTTCCGTCGTTCCCTTGGTCACGAGGTCGTCGATCAAAACACCGATATAGGCCTGATCGCGCCGAAGGACGATGGCGTCTTCATCGCGCGCGAAACGCGCGGCATTGATCCCGGCCATCAATCCTTGCGCCGCGGCTTCCTCGTAGCCCGTCGTTCCATTGATCTGACCTGCGAGAAAAAGGCCGGGCATGTGCTTGGTTTCGAGGGATGGAAAAAGTTGCGTCGGAAAAACAAAATCATATTCAACCGCATACCCCGGCTGCAGAATCGTTGCGTTTTCGAGGCCGGGAATCGTTTTCAAGACCTGCTCCTGCACATCGATGGGGAGCGACGTCGAGAGTCCGTTCACGTAGATGCGAGGCGTATCGAGTCCTTCTGGTTCCAAAAAGAGATGATGGCTCGACCGATCGGCAAATCGAACGATCTTATCTTCAATCGATGGGCAATACCGTGGGCCCGTCGATTGAATCTGGCCCGAATACATCGGCGACTGGTGCAAGTTGTCGCGAATGACTTGATGGGTCTCATCGGTGGTCGCCGTGAGATAGCAATCGACTTGGGGGAGGGGGTTCTCGACTGTTTCAAATGAAAAGGTTGGGCGCGGATCTTCGCCCGGCTGACGTTCACACACAGAAAAATCAATGGTCGCGACGTCGAGACGAGGACACGTTCCGGTTTTGAGTCGTCCCATCTCGAAGCCGAGCTCGGCAAGCGATGCCGAAAGTCCGGTTGCTGCAAAGTCGTGAACACGACCACCAGCAACACGCTTTGGACCAAAGTGCATTTCACCATTCAAAAAGGTCCCGGTCGTAATCACGACGGCACGCGCATGGAGTTCGCGACCGTCGGCGAGACGAACACCGTGAACCAAAATTTCTTCCACCATTCCTTCGATGAGCGTAAGATGCTCTTGTGCGAAAAGAACATCGTGCATCCGTTGCGAATAGAGCTTGGAATCCGACTGACATCGTGTCCCGCGAACGGCGGGACCGCGACTCGCATTCAAACGACGAAATTGAATCCCCGTGGCGTCGGCGTTCTTTCCCATCTCGCCGCCGAGGGCGTCGATTTCACGAACGAGATGACCCTTCGCCAACCCACCAATGGCGGGGTTGCAACTCATGCGGGCGACTGTTTGGAGATTTCCGGTAACGAGAGCGGTGCGTCCACCCATACGTGCTGCTGCGAGTGCTGCTTCGCAGCCAGCATGGCCTGCACCAATAACAAGAACGTCGTAGCGCATCGTTGGAAAAAGAGCCTCTCGCCCCGTTTGTCCATGTTCCACCAGGAACACGGATCAGGCGAGAAGAATGATTCTCCTATAACATATTGTTTTCATTTGCCAATACAAAACTGGGAGAAAACACGATCGAGGAGATCTTCGTTCGTTACCGCTCCGGTAATTTTTCCCAGCACATCTTGAGACCTCTTCAAGAAGTGGGCCACACACTCAATGGGATCACGACGAGCGATGGCGTCGGACGCTTTTTGAAGTTCGGCTGTTGACTCATCAAGCGCCTCTTTGTGCCGTATATTCGTGATAACGGCGGTTGACCCTTCCGTTGGAACGATCGCGGTTTTCTCTCGTAACGTTGAAAAAAGAGTCTCCATCCCATCACCCGTCCGTGCTGAAATTCGAATACCAGAAAGCACCTGGTGCTTTCTGGTAAGATCACTCTTGTTGAAGCAAACGATCCTAGGATGGGTGGCGGTTTCAGTAAGGAGTTTGTCGTCTTCAGAAGAGAGGATTTCCGAGCCATCAAGGACAACGAGGAGGAGGTCGGCGTTTGCCATCGCCTGCCGCGTGCGCTCGATGCCGATGCGTTCGATATCGTGCTCTCCCTCGCGCAGCCCCGCAGTATCGGCGAGATGGTAGGATTGCCCCTCGATCATGACCGTGACTTCAACGATGTCGCGCGTGGTTCCGGGAGTCGAGTGGACAATCGCCCGCTCGCTTCCGGCGAGTCGATTGAGCAGGCTCGATTTTCCGACGTTGGGTCGACCGACAATTGCAACGCGAATACCATCACGGATGAGTCGACCGCGCGAGAACGTCGCCGCGAGGTTTTCGATGCGCTCTCGAAGAGCGGCAAGATGAGGAACAATGCCCTCGCGCTCGATCATCGCAATGCCTTCTTCGGGAAAATCGAGGGTTGCTTCGACGAATGTACGAAGTTGGAGAATCTCGTCGTGCAACATTTTCACTTCATGAGAAAGTCGGCCAGCGAGTTGGTCTTCTGCGGCGCGGACCGCTTGGTCACTTGTTGCATGAATGAGATCGGCAACGGCCTCGGCCTGGGCAAGATCGAGCTTGCCCGCGAGGAATGCCCGCTGCGTAAATTCGCCCGGTTCTGCGAGTCGCGCCCCGGCGACAAGACACGCTTCCACAATTTTTCGAAGGATGACCGGCGACCCATGAGCCGAAATCTCGACGACGTCGTCGCCGGTGTATGAGCGTGGCGCCTGCATCCACACGACCATGGCATGGTCAATGGTGCAATAAACACCGTTGCGCCTTCTTGCTTGTCCCTCGCGAGTGACTATAGAATTAGTCACTCGCTCGGAACAATCAAGCGGCGCGTATATCTCTCCCAAATACAACCGATGTGACTCAAATTTCGCTGGTGCAATTTTCCCGCGCCACACCGCCGCCAAAATATCACGCGACTTGGATCCTGAAATGCGCACGACTCCAATCCCACCGTGCCCCGGTGGGGTCGCGATGGCGCAGATCGTGTCACGGTTGGTGAGCATGAGCGCGTCGCCGATCGAGCATCTGGAGGAATGCCGGGAAAAACACGAGGGTGGTGAAGAGACACGCCACGAGTCCGACGACGGCAAGACCGCCGACAGTTTTGAGTCCCGAGTGATTCACGAAGAGAAGCCCCAAGAAACCAAAAATGTTCGTGAACGAAGACAGGAGTGCCGCGCCACCCGTCGAAAACCACGCGCCGAGGAGATCGCGACGGCCGTGTTCCACATGTCGATGATAGAGGTGAACCGCATTATCGATGCTCGTCCCAACGGCCGTTGGCAGCACCACCATGTTGTAAAAATTAAGCTTCATCCCGAAGAGGACCATGAAGCCTAAGCTGATCACGACCCCCAGGACCACGGGAAGGACAACGGTTGCCGCCGTGCGAACATTTCGAAAATCGAGAAAAACAATGACAAACACGCAGAGGAACGCGAGTGCTACGGCCCGCTTTCCATCACGCACCATCGTTTGTAAGACATTGGCAAAAACAATGGCGTCACTTGACGGCGTGAATGTTCCCGCCTCGGTGTCGAGCGTTCCGACTTCGCGGGAGAAACGAATCGCATTTCGCCCATCATCGAGTTCCATTTTTGGCAGCGGGTTAATGTAGGCGACCTGTTCCGCAGGATCCATCGCTTCGCCCCAGAAAATTTTTCTGACGTCATCCGGGATTTCTCCCTCCCCAGAAACCGGGGTCGTCTCGCGAATCATTTTACGGGCGCGCTGCAAGTCCTTGCGCCGCTCTCCCTTCACCATCGTGAGCGCCTTGTCATTGAGCAGCCTCCGAATCTCGCGAAGGATCTCCAGTTTCTCTTCCTGATCGCTCGGAACGAGATCAAAATACGATTTTACCGCCGAAATCGTCGTGTCGGGTGACTGTTTTTTCTTCTGGATCACATCGTGGATCGCGTCGGCCTCTTCGCGGTTATGAATGATGACCGATGCGGGGCTGTTGACGCTTGCCGTCGTGAGGCGCTGTTTTTCGCGAGCAAGTTGTGCCTCGGGGATCATGGCCTTGAGGGTTGAAAACCTCCACTCAAACTCAAGCCGCGGAAAAAGAATGATCGCTGCCACGATGATAATACCCATGGCCGTGAGCATCGGGCGCGCCCATGGAAATGCCCGCGCATGCGGCCGATGAAACATTTCGAGACCAATCGGGCGATGAAGGGCCAAGAGCTTGAGCTTTTCAGCAGCAACGAGCAACGACGGAAGAAAAAGCATGTAGCAAAGATAATTCACGACGAGGCCAACGCCGGCAATAAACCCGAATTCAGAAAAACCCTTAAAGTCATTGATGGTCAGGACAAAAAACGTTGCGGCCACGGTCATCACCGATGTGAGTGCCGATGCCCCGGTATGCTGAAGGATGTGAAAGAGGGCCTTCTCAACCGACGCACCCCTTCGCCGCTCTTCGAGATAGCGCGTAAAAAGGTGAATCCCCACCTCGACGCCCAACCCCCCCAAGATGGCAAAGAGGAACGAGGTCACCAGGTTCAAATCATGAATGACCATTGCCGTGATGCCAAACGAGATGAGGATTCCCAGTCCCACGGGGAGCATCAGGATAATCACAGCGGCAACGCGGCGCAGATACAGGAAAAGAACAACGGCAATCCCGATGGCCGAAATGATTCCCGCACGAATCAAGTCGTGGATGAGCGTATGATACTCTTCGACACGCGTGCGCACCGGGCCTGAGTAGTACACCTGCAGCGTGGAGTCTCCGTGTTCAGCACGAAACGCCTCCACTTCCTCTCGAACGTGATGATAAAACCCCTTCAGCGCCGAAAGCCCCTCGTCGCGCGTCGCCGATTTAACGTAGATCGAATAGACGCGTTCGTCTTCCGAGGTATGATAACGACTCACAACACCGGTCGTGTATTTGCTTCGGTATTTTTCTTCCAAATCATCAAACGACAAGGGCTCGTCTTTCGTGTCCCCGCCGAAATCGATGTAGAGACTCCCCAATTTTTCGCGCTGGATACGACGATTCAAGCGATCGCGAACCGTCTCCAGATCCTCGCGATCCAAAAAGAGGAGTTTGTGACGGTTAAAGAAATGATATCCGGGCTTTTCAAAATCGACCTCTCCGACCGTCGGATCTTTCTTGAGCCTTCCCGTGAGGGCGAGGAGGGCGGCGCGACCTTTGTCCGGAGTGTCCGCTTCGAGGACAATAATAAGGCTTGCCGCCACGCGAAATTTTTCGCGCAGTTTTTTGAGTTCCCGAACGCTGGGTGAATCGTCGGGGAGGAGATTCGCCATGTCCGTATCGATGTGGCTGTAGAGCTGCTTCGCTTGTGGGTACGCCAGCGCGCCCAAGCCAATCCCAACGAGCAGCACGAGCGGGTACCAGCGCATGGTCGCATGGACGACGGCACGAATGAGTGGGGCGCGGGCGTAGCTTCGCATGGAAACCGACGCCTAGCGGCTTTCCGAACGGCTTGCAATCGGGATTGAGACGGTATACTCCCGCCTCCGCTCAAGCTCCGGCGGGCAATCCCGCCTGTTTTTTTAGGAGGGTTTATGACAACAACCATTGGGATCAACGGTTTTGGGCGTATCGGGCGTCTCGCCCTGCGCGTCATGGCAAAAAACCCCAACACTACCTGTGTGGGAATCAACGACATCGTTCCCGCCACAACGATGGCCCATCTTTTCAAGTATGACTCCGTTCATGGTCGTTACCCCGGAACCGTCACCGCTACGGAAAACAGTCTCGTGATTGATGGTCGAACCATCTCCGTGACATCCGAAAAAGACCCGACGGCACTGCCGTGGGGGAAGCTCGGAGCAACTGTCGTCCTTGAGTGCACGGGGAGATTCACCGATCGCGCGGCGGCAGAAAAGCACCTCGCGGCAGGCGCGAAAAAGGTCATCATCTCGGCGCCGGCCAAGGAAAAGGATGTCCCGACGTTCGTGATCGGCGTGAACGAAACAACGTATGACGCCACGAAACATCATGTCGTCTCGAATGCCAGTTGCACGACCAATTGCTTGGCGCCGATGGCGAAAGTCCTTCACGAAACTTTCGGGATCGAGCGCGGGTTCATGACGACGATTCACTCGTACACCAATGACCAGGTCGTGGTTGACGCCCCCCATAAAGACCTTCGTCGAGCGCGTGCCGCGGCGCTTTCGCAGATCCCAACGACAACCGGTGCGGCCAAAGCGGTCGGTCTTGTCCTGCCGGAGCTTGCGGGAAAGCTCGATGGCATGTCGATCCGTGTCCCAACGCCCAATGTGTCCTGCGTCGACCTTGTGGCGGTCTTGAAGCGCGCGACAACAGCTGAAGAGATTAATGCTGCGCTCAAGCGCGCCGCGGAAGGGTCGCTCAAGGGGATTCTCGCGTACTGCGAAGAGGAGTTGGTCTCGGCCGATTTTCTTGGCGACGCACATTCAGCAACAATCGATGCGCCATCGACGCGCACCAATGGCAACCTCGCCAAAGTCATTGCCTGGTACGATAACGAAATTGGTTTTTGCCATCGTCTCGTGCAGTTGGCGGAACGTCTTGGATCCCGATGACGATCAAGTATATCGACGAGCTCCCCATTGCTGAAAAGCGCGTCTTCATCCGCGTCGACTTCAACGTTCCGCTCGCCGATGGCGAGGTCACCGATGACACGCGCGTGCGGGCAGCGCTCCCAACGATTCGCTATGCCCTGGGGCAAAAGGCGCGGGTGATCCTTGCCTCGCACTTGGGTCGACCCAAGGGAAGTCCAAACGCAAAATATTCTTTGAAGCCCGTGGGTCACTGCCTTGCGGCACTTTTGGGCGACGTCGACGTCCTGATGCCAGAGGATTGTATCGGCAGCGGGGTCAAGAAGCTCGCGAATGACATGTCGCCGGGCCAGGTCCTCCTCCTGGAAAACGTACGTTTTCATCCAGAAGAAGAAGCCAACGATGCCGCCTTTGCACGCAAGCTCGCCGCCATTGCCGATGCTTATATTAATGATGCGTTTGGTGTGGCCCATCGCGCCCATGCCTCGACGGTTGGTATCGTTGACCATGTCCCGCTCCATGGTGCAGGCTTTCTCATGCGCCAAGAGGTCGCGTATCTCACCCGCATCGCCAATCATCCCGACCGTCCGTTTGTTGCCATTTTGGGTGGCGCAAAAGTAGCCGACAAGCTCGGCGTTATTGAACGGCTCCTCGAAAAAGTTGATAAACTCCTCATTGGCGGCGGGATGGCCTATACCTTCCTCAAGGCCAAGGGCCTTTCGATTGGGGATTCGATTGTCGATGAAACGAAGCTGCATTCCGCACGCCGCATCTTGGAGCGTGCCGAGCTGCGCGGCGTTCCCGTCTTGCTCCCGGTCGATCACGTCGTCGCCGCAGAGCTCTCAAGTGCGGCCGTTCCTCACACCACCGACGGGCTCGATGTCCCGAGCGGGATGATGGCCCTCGACATCGGCCCCAAGACGATCGCGCACTTTGCGGAAGCGTTGAAGGGTTCGAAGATGATTTTTTGGAATGGGCCACTCGGTGCCTTCGAAATCGATCCCTTCTCGACGGGAACGGAACGCGTCGCGAAGTTTGTCGCAGAGGCGGGGGCGGTGACCATCGCCGGCGGTGGGGACACGATCGCGGCCATTCGCAAGGCGGGCGTTGCTGAAAAATTAAGCCATCTTTCAACGGGGGGCGGAGCGAGTCTTGAGTTTCTCGAAGGGAAAGAGCTCCCCGGCATCAAGGCGTTGGAGGCGTCATGAGAAGAAAACTCCTCGTTGCGAACTGGAAAATGAATTTTACGATGAGTGAAACGCTCTCGTATGTCACCGTGTTGTTGAGCGAGCTCAAGGCGGCCGGCGACGCCGATGTCGCCATCGCGCCTCCCTTTACCACACTGTATTCTTTGGGTGTCTTGCTCGCCGAAACCAACTATCAGCTCGCGGCCCAAAACCTGCACTGGGAAGAATCGGGGGCGTACACCGGAGAAGTGGCGGGATCATTCCTGAAAGACGTCGGTTGTCGTTACGTCATCGTCGGTCACTCCGAGCGACGACAGCTTTTTGGCGAAACGAACGTGACCGTCCAGAAAAAGGTTGCAGCCGCCCTTCGTGATGGTCTTGTCCCCATCCTCTGTGTCGGGGAAAAACTTGACGAACGCGAAGCCAACCGAACGTGGGAAGTCATTGAGGGACAGCTCCACACTGCACTGCAGGATCTGCGCGCGCACGATCTCGAAGATTTTGTGATCGCCTATGAGCCTGTCTGGGCCATCGGAACAGGAAAAAATGCGACCGAGGCCCAGGCCGCCGAAATCCACAAGATGATTCGCGAGTGGCTGTCCCGGCGCGTTGACGGAATTACCGCTGAGCGCACACGCATCCTCTATGGCGGGAGCGCGAAACCGGAAAACAGCCGCGCGCTGCTGGGTCAACCTCACATTGACGGACTGCTCGTCGGTGGGGCATCTCTTGACGCCAAGAAGTTTGCCGCTATGATCCGCAACCTTCCTTAACCAGGAGCCTTTATGGAAACATTGTTACTCGGTATTCATTACTTTTTGTGTTTCTTTCTCGTTGTCGTGATTTTACTCCAGGCGGGGAAGGGGGCCGATATCGGTGCGGCGTTCGGTGGCGCATCACAGACCGTCTTTGGAAGTCGCGGGCCGGCAACCTTTTTGGCGAAGATGACCGCGATCGCGGCGATTTTGTTTTTGGTGACGTCCCTGTCGCTTGCGGAACTCGCCAAGCGTGGTGGTTCCGCGTCCGTCATTGACAACGCCGCGATCCCGGAACAAACAGCGCCGGACACGCCGCAAGAAGGAGCGCCAGCGAGTGACACTACAAAATAGAAATGCCCAGGTGGCGGAA
>JACQMA010000145.1 GCA_016203825.1 Deltaproteobacteria bacterium
CGATCATCCTGACCTCCTCGATCCCTCCCCCGGTGGATTCATCAGGTCTGTAATCTCAATATTACTTTCCTGCAAGAAAATCTTGAGCTTCTCGATCAGGCGTTCTTCGAGTTGGCGCACCCGTTCTTTGGTGATGCCATACTCGTCAGCGATCTCCTGAAGTGTCTGGGGGAGCTCCGCCAGGAGTCGCTCGGTAAATATTTTTCGATCGCGCTCGGAAAGTGTATGTGAAAATTCCGCAAACTTGTCTTTCAAAATGTCGTGAGATTCCTGGTCCGCGAGGACTTCATCCACGGGTCGTTCGTCGACGGCCAAGAAGTCGGCCAGCAACGCTTCCTTCCCCCCTTCTGAATGCCCCACCGGGGCATCGAGAGAATATTCAGGTGTGGTGAGACGTTTTTGCATCTCGACGATCTGTGCTGCGGGGACATCGAGCTGCTTCGAGAGGCGCTCGGGAGATGCGTAGTATCCCATCGCCTCGATTTTTTCTTTTTCATGCATCAGATTAAAAAAGAGTTTCTTCTGATTCTTGGTGGTGCCCACTTTGATCAAGCGAAAATTATCAAGAATAAATTTGAGGATGTACGAACGAATCCACCACTGCGCGTAGGTACTTAAGCGCGCGCCCTTCGTGGGATCAAATTGCTGGACGGCCTTGAGGAGCCCAATATTTCCCTCTTGAATCATGTCGAGCAGGTTGTGATACGCGACGCGATACTCCATCGCGATCTTCGCGACGAGACGAAGATGCGTGGTGACAAGTTTTCGGGCCGCATCGACATCGCCGTCTTCGTGAAAACGTTTGGCCAGCGACACCTCTTCTTCCGCGGAGAGCATCGGATAGGCATGAACCTCCTGCAGGTACCGCTGCAGCGGATCAATGCGGACGAGTTCACGCGCTGGAGCGGCCTTCTTCTTTTTCATGGATAAACGATGCTTCCCTTGACGATCGTCGAGGTGACGCACCCTTTCAGTTTCCAGCCTTCAAAGGGGGTGTTGCGGCTCTTGGAGAGAAAATCTTTTGCGGTGATGGTCACGGCCTTTTTGGGATCGAAGATCGTGATGTCGGCATCGGTACCTTTTTTGAGCGACCCCTTCCCTTTGAGCTGAAAGACGTTGGCCGGTTTGATCGTCAAAAGGGCAATCAGTTCTTTCAAGGTCAACTGACGTTCTTCAACGAGTTTCAATCCCAATGACAACGCGGTTTCAAGTCCGACAATGCCAAAAGCTGCCTGATCGAATCCAACTTCTTTGTCGACGATGGCATGGGGGGCGTGATCGGTCGCGATGCAGTCGATCGTCCCATCGCGAAGACCTGCGATCATCGCGCGACGATCGACCTCGGTGCGCAGCGGCGGATTCATCTTGGTGTTCGGATCGTAGCCACGCACAACTTCGTCGGTGAGGGTGAAGTGATGCGGAGTGACTTCGGTGGTCACGCGAATCCCTTTTCGTTTCGCGTGGCGAATCAATTCCACCGCCTTTGCCGTACTCACGTGAGCTACGTGGAGATGGCCACCGGTGAGCTCGGCGAGTTGAATATCCCGCGCGATCGCAATTTCTTCGGCGGCGGGTGACATCCCTTCCAAACCGAGCTCGGAAGAAACACTCCCTTCGTTCATGACGCCACGACCGCGCAGTGAAAGGTCTTCGGCATGCGTGATGATCGGGAGACGAAATCCCTTTGCGTATTCAAAGGCGCGGCGCATGAGCGAGCTGTTCTGGACCCAGCGACCGTCGTCAGAGATCGCAATCGCCCCTGCCGCAGCCATCTCACCAATGTCGGCGAGTTGCTCCCCCTTCTGTCCCTTCGAGATCGCGCCGATCGGCAACACGGTCACCGATCCCACGGCCGCAGCGCGCTTGACGATATAATCCGTCACCGCAGCGTTGTCGTTCACGGGTTCGGTGTTGGGCATGCAACAGACGAGCGTAAATCCGCCACGTGCGGCTGCTTTCGTTCCCGAGTCGATATCTTCTTTGTACTCATGACCGGGGTCACGCAGGTGGACGTGCAGGTCGATGAAGCCGGGGCACACGATCGCGCCACGCGCGTCCACGACATCGGCATTGGGGAGGCGCACACGCTTCGACGTGAGGTCCGCAATGTTTCCTTCGTCATCGATGACCACCGTGAGTTTGGCGTCAATCTTCTGCGCCGGATCAATCACGCGACCATTTTCAATCACGAGGGCTGACATCACATCTCCTTTGTATCGCCGAGTAAAAGATAAAGAATCGCCATGCGGACCGCGACGCCATTCGTCACCTGATCAAGGATGACGGAGCGCGGTCCGTCAATGACTTCGGTGGAGAGTTCCACACCGCGATTCACGGGGCCCGGGTGCATGATCACTAAGCTCTCTTTGGCTTCGTGAAGCGCTGCCTGATTGATTCCAAAAAAGCGGGCATATTCGCGCTCATTCGGGAAAAATTGTTCTCCCATGCGTTCGCGCTGGATGCGCAGCGCCATCACGACATCGAGTTGCGGGAGCATGGCGCGAACATCGGTGAAGACCTTTACGTTCCAATCTTCGATTCCAAACGGCATGAATGTAGCGGGTCCGGCAACTGAAACCTCCATTCCCATTTTCTGAAAGAGGACAATATCGGAACGCGCGACGCGCGAATGGGCGATATCGCCGACGATGCCGACCTTAAGACCTTTGAGTCTCCCCTTCTGTTCACGAATCGTGAAGAGATCGAGCAGCGCCTGGGTGGGGTGCTCGTGCTGACCGTCGCCCGCATTCACGACACGGCCGTGAATGAGTTTTGCTGCTTGCGCTGCCGCCCCCGCCTGAGAGTGGCGGATCACAAAAATATCCGGCTTCATGGCCTCGATGTTGCGAATGGTGTCGATGAAACTCTCACCCTTTTTGGCCATCGAACTACCGGAGATCGAAAAGTTGACGGTATCCGCGGATAATCTCTTTTCAGCAATTTCAAACGAAAGCCGCGTTCGGGTTGAATCTTCGAAGAAGGCATTCACGACGGTGCGTCCACGCAGCGTCGGAACTTTTTTGATATCGCGTTCTGAAATGCCTTTGAACGACCGAGATGTTTCGAGAATCAACTCGACATCGCGCTTCGTGAGATCGCGAACCGAGAGGAGATGACGAAGAGAAAGTTTCATGCCTGGCGTTTCACCACAATCTTGTTCACGCCATCGATCGACTGGAGCATCACCTTCACATTTTCGTTGGCGTCCGTTTTTATTTTTTTGCCGACGTAATCGGCTTGAATCGGAAACTCCCGCCAGCCGCGATCGACCATCGCCATGAGTTTAATGAAGCGCGGTCGGCCGTAATCGATCAATGCATCCATGGCGGCACGGATCGTGCGACCGGTGTAGAGGACATCGTCGACGAGAATCACGCCTGTTCCGGTTACGGGAAAGGATAGTTCCGTTGGGCGCACGACAGGTTGGGCACCAACTTCGGAAAGGTCATCACGATAGAGATTGATGTCGAGACTGCCGGTGGCCACCGCTTTTTTCTGTTTTTTCTCGATGATGGTGGCCAACCACTGGGCAATCGGAACGCCACGGGTGAGGATACCGACCAGCGCCACCCCCTCGGTCCCATCGGCGATGATCTCGTCGGCGACGCGGCTTAAGCTCTCTTCCATCTGGGCTTCGGTCATCAAGAGTTTCGGTTCCATACGCGCTCCTTTCGGGCGGTTCTCCCCGAAAACCCCTGTGTCGTCAATGGGTTCGTTCTCATCTCAATCCCTCAACGGATGTGAGGAAGAGCTCCTTGTCGAAGAGGGATAAGGCATGGGGGTCGGTGAGAAAGCGCTCCACGTCCTGCTTTGCTTTCTTAAAATCAATCTTCTCAAACCGCTCTTTCAAGGCTGACTGGAGGGCCTCCGGCGTCGCATCGAATTTCACCTTTTGGGTCTGAGCGGCTGCATATTCCAGGAGCGTCCGATTCACCTCAACCTTTTTCCCTCGATACCAGAGAAAGTCATAGAGATCTCTGCCCTTCGTAAAGGGGCGGAAAAGAATGGCGTGGAGTTTTCCCGCAAAAAGCGAGGGAAGATCGTAGTGCCGAACTTTATAGAGATGTTCCCCGCTGATCGGGGTAACAGATTCGTGAGCCCCCTTGGGAGGGTTGGTATCAACATCGAATTTCACGACAAGTTTTTGCCCTTTTCGAAAAGAGGAATCCACAGCGTTGAGCAGGTTTGAAAATTTGAAAAAACAGGAATGAACCGCCTGGATCACCCTCAATTTCCCCACTTCGCAATCAACCCCAAACGCTGTGAGAGATTGTGAAATATTCTTTGCCAACGGTTCCAGATGAAAAGGTTTTTTCTCTTTTAAGGAAATTGAAAAATCGAGATCTTCCGAGAAACGATCGAGGCCATAAATAATCCTCAGAGCCGTTCCCCCCAAGAAACAGATGGAGCGAAATCCGCCCTTTCGATCAACCTCCTGCAAGATGAGATGGTGGAGCTCTTCTCTCAAGAGATTGAGACGCTCTTGGCTGTTACGGCTTCTGCTCACCTTTTTGAGCATTTCCATTTTCATTTACATCATCTCCAAAAGAATCTCTCCAGCCCTTTTCATTTTCTGAGATGTATAATGCTTTAGAGAGAGTGTGAATCGTTTCCGTTGTAATTGATCAAGTTGCTGAAGACGGAGATTTTTTTCAAAATCATCCGCATGGGGTTCCCAATCCTTTTTGAGATAGAGCCAATCCAGGAGTGCTTTTTCGGGTGTGGCCATCAGAATCTGGGCTCCGTTTTCATCTGCTCGTGTTTCAAAACCAAAAAAGAGGTTCTGCTGCACATGCTGATAGGTAAAACGCGCGAGCGGATTTTGAAATGTTTTTGTTTTGAGGCGAGTCACGGAGGTGATCACCGAGACCCTTTCTGGAATCAGGTCATACCATGAAAGGGCGAATTCGAGCGAAACATAAGAAGGAGAATAGAGTGTATTGGCAAGCCAGGAAAAAGAGCAACGAACCCCCCGGCGTTCTTCAGGGAGCGTATACAGTCCCCTCTTGAGGCGAATCACTTTCCC
>JACQMA010000130.1 GCA_016203825.1 Deltaproteobacteria bacterium
AAAAACTCGGTGTGCCGCTCGAGGAGGCCGAGCGTCTGAAAATTGAAATGGGGCAACTCGCCGTAAGTGAAGGAGAGATGGATGAGCTGACCGCATCGGTCCATGCCGGGATCAAGGAATCCGTCGACGAACTTCTGCTGCACCTCAAACAAACGCTCTTTACGTATCGCGACGAAGAAGCGGCGCCGGTCGAAGGGATCTATCTTTGTGGAGGAACGTCGCGACTCCCTGGACTTGATCGTTATCTCTCCGACACTCTCAAGCAAAACGTGACGTTTATTGCCCCGAATGATTTCCACTTCAATCACTTCGACCAGGCCCATGCCCATCGTCACATTATTCCCCAGGCACTGGGCCTCGCCCTCAAAGGGGTTGCGGCCGCGGGCGCTTCGTCGATCGACCTTCGCCAGGGAGAGCTTGCCTATAAGGGCGACGTCGAAGAGTTGGGGGGCAGTATGCGTCATGCCGCGTATGCCCTCGCCGTGATCGTGGGACTTGCGCTGACCGCGTTTGTGCTGAAGTACTATTCGCTCAGCGGAAAACTCACCAAGCTCGAGTCGGATATTCGCGAGGTGATTCAGCAATCGATCCCCGATGCGCCAGAGCAGGCGATCGGGTCGTCGCGCAACGCCATGGCCTTTTTGAAATCAAAACAGGCGGAATTGGGCGAGAAACGAAAGCAGCTCGATATCCTCTTTGCGCCGTCGCCGCTCGCGCTGTTTAAGGAACTGTCAGAGCAACTCCCGCCGCGTACAGAAGTAAAACTCGATGCCGAGAGTTTTTCCGTGACCCCCGATCGTCTTGTGATGGCCGGGACCACGGATTCGTTTGAAGCGGTTGATCGGATCAAGCAGGCGTTGGAAAAATCGTCGCTCTTCAAGAGCGTTTCAACTGGCAATGTACGGAAGGGGACGAAGGGCGAGGTCAAATTTGATTTGGCCATTGAACTCGTGAAGAAGGAGGAGACGTAACATGGCCTTGCCGACCGGGTGGTTGCGGCTGGAGCGCTTCAAGCTCGATCAACTCTACGCGACGTACGTGGGGATGTCGGCGCGTGAGCAGACGATTGCACTCGTCGCGAGTAGCGTGCTGCTTGTCCTCATCATCGTGATTCCGGTAGTCGTCGCCTCCCGCTCGCTGTCGTCATTGCAGCGCGAGATCACCCAGGGGCAGGAGAGTTTTCACGATATCCTCCGCGAGGTGGAACAGTATCACCGGGCCAAGGCGGAGATCGATGCCCTCGAGACAGAGCTTTCGGGTGGATTCGATTCGTCGATTGCAACGACGTTGGAAACACTCGCCACCAAGGTGGGGATTGGCGATCGGATCGATTCGCTCAAAGAAAAACCGCTCGTGCCCTCTGACGTTTTTGAACAGGCGGCGGTCGATGTGCGCGTGAAAAAGGTGCGCCTCGAAGAATTGATCAACTTTCTCTTTGAGATCGAGAACAACCCGGAGAAAATTTTGAAACTTGCCTCGCTCGATGTGAAGGCCCGCTTTGATAACCGCCAGGAACTTGACGCGTCGTTTAGTGTCTCAACGTTTCGACTCCAGGGGGCAGAGGAATAACGCATGAAACTTGTGCGCTTCATCGGATATCTCCTGCTCTTCGTCGTGAGCTTCGTCTTTTTTCTCTACTGGTCGTTTCCCTATGACATGCTCAAGGACCGGTTGATAACGGCGATCGAGCAACAACTTGGTGGCGACGTCGCGGTCAGCATCGACACGTTTGAGCCGTATTATTTCACCGGGGTGGCCCTCGAGAAACTTTCCTTGCGCCTCCACGAGGGAGAAAAGATCACGCCGATCCTCACGGTGGACGAGGCCTATGGTCGTTTCTCCGTCTTTTCGCTCCTCTTCGGTCGCCCGCGTCTGAAGGCGACGATTGAATCGGGGAAGGGGAGGATTCGGTTGGTCGTCCGTCGTGGGTCTGAAACAGATGATGTCGATCTTGATTTGGATGACGTGAATCTTGGTTCATTTGGGCTCCTTGAAGCGCGTTCGGGCATCAAATTGACGAGTCGTATTGATGGCGAGATTTCCCTTCGACTCGATCGGCAGCGGATGCTGCGCACGACGGGGAACACC
>JACQMA010000131.1 GCA_016203825.1 Deltaproteobacteria bacterium
ACTCATGAGTGCGCTGTGGCTCATTGTCTGCCTTGCTTCGACCGCTGGCCTTTTTGCATTACTCGCTGCCCCATTCGTCGCGATTCTCCAGATTCTTGTTTACGCCGGTGCGGTCATGGTCCTCTTTCTCTTTGTCATTATGCTCATCGACCTCGGCCCGTCGGGACTAAAAGCACGCGTGATTCGTTTTCGAAAAGTGATTGGCGCTTTTGCCGCTGTTTATCTTGCAGGCATTTCGTTTCTTATTCTCAGCCGCCCGATGTCGACGGGGACAGCACCCGTCATCGTCGAGATCACCCCCAAAGCTATTGGCGAGCTCATGCTCACGCGCTACATGGTCCCGTTTGAAGTCGCATCCGTCCTCTTGCTTGCAGCCGTCGTGGGGGCGGTAGTCATGGGGAAAAAGAAACTATGACCATCACCCTTCAACATTACTTAGTCTTGAGCTTGGTTCTCTTTACGATTGGCACGATCGGTGTCGTTGTGCGGCGCAATGCGCTTATCATTTTTATGTCGATTGAACTCATGCTCAATGCCGTGAACATTACCTTTCTCGCCTTTTCACGCTGGCTTGGGCTCGCCGATGGCCAGATGATTGTTTTCTTCGTCCTTGCCGTTGCTGCCGCAGAGGCGGCCGTGGGGTTGGGGATTGTGATCGCGGTGTTTCGGAATAAAGCAACCGTGTATGTCGATGATCTTCGGTTGTTGAAAGGGTAGCGCATGCTCGAGTTCGTCTATCATTATATATCCGTCCAGACGCTCGTCTGGCTGATTGTCGCCCTTCCCCTGGCGGGAGCGGTGTTCAACGGGAGTTTGGCACTCATCACGGCCCATCACGGTGGGGGCAAGGATCATCACGGCCATCACCACACACCGTTTCGAACGCTCGCATCGACCGTTGGTGTACTGCTTCCTTTCGCCGCCTTTGCCGCAGCGCTTCTCTGTTTTGTCACGCTGACCGGTTTTGAAGAAGGGGCCCCCTCGCTCATCACCGGTCCCCTCTCGCAGTGGACGGCCTTCCCCGGACTCACCATCGATATCGGCCTCAAGGTCGACCAACTCTCGCTCGTCATGGCCCTCGTCGTCACCGGTGTGGGCAGCCTCATCCACCTCTACTCCATAGGCTACATGAGTCATGATGATGGCGTTGTGCGCTACTTTGCTGAGCTCAACCTCTTCCTCTTCTTCATGCTCATCTTGGTGCTCGCCGATAATCTGGTTCTCATGTTCGTCGGGTGGGAGGGCGTGGGATTATGCTCTTATCTCCTGATTGGTTTTTGGTTCGAAGATCCGGCCAAGGCCAAAGCTGGAACGAAGGCCTTTGTCGTGAATCGCATCGGCGACGCCGGATTTCTACTCGGTCTCTTTTTGATTTACGGCGTCATGGCCGCAGCCGGTGCCGATCCCGCAACAGGGTATTTCAACTTTGAAACGATGTCGCGCTACGCCCCGTTCTTTCAACCGCTCGCAACGGTCATCGGACTGCTCCTGTTTGTGGGGGCATGTGGAAAATCGGCGCAGATTCCCCTCTACGTCTGGCTCCCTGATGCAATGGCGGGTCCAACCCCAGTTTCGGCGTTGATCCACGCCGCAACGATGGTGACCGCCGGCGTGTACATGGTCGTTCGTTTGAATTTTATCTACGTGCTCTCGCCCACGGCCCTCGAGGTCATCGCATATGTGGGGGCTGCAACGGCACTCTTCGCCGCCACGATGGGACTTGCCGCGACCGATATCAAAAAAATTCTCGCGTATTCGACCGTGTCGCAACTGGGCTACATGTTTTTGGCCTGTGGCCTCGGCGCATTTTCAGCCGCCATCTTTCACCTCGTCACACACGCCTTCTTCAAGGCCCTGCTCTTCATGGGCGCCGGCAGTGTTATCCATGCCCTGCACGGTGAACAGGACATCTTCAAGATGGGGGGATTAAAACCACGACTCCCCGTCACCTGTTGGACGTTCCTCATTGCGTCGTTGGCACTCGCCGGGATTGTCCCCACCGCCGGATTTTTTTCAAAAGATGCAATCCTGTGGCACGCGTATTCCAGCGGTCACGTCGGCCTCTGGCTCGTCGGTTTTGTGAGTGCAGGACTCACCGCGTTCTACATCTTCCGCCTCGTCGGCGCCGTTTTCTTTGGCAGCACGAATCTCCCCGTCGATCAGTGGAAGCGTGTGGTCGAATCCCCCGTTTCGATGCTGATCCCCCTCATCCTTCTCGGATTTCTTTCTGCGTTCGGCGGTCTCCTCGGTGTCCCCGAAATCCTGGGAGGGAGTGATCGCCTGGGCGAATGGTTGAGTGGCGTCGTACCACTGGTGGGTCACGCGGGTGGTGGCGCATCGCACGCCGCGGAAATCATTTTGATGGTTGTGGCCACGATCTGGGCAGCGAACTGGAGCATCTTGGGTTGGGTCATCTACACCCAGCGACGCGATTGGCCGGAGCGCATGGCCGCCCGCTTCCGATGGGTGTATCGCCTGATCGTGAACCGCTACTTTGTCGATGAAATCTATGACCGGCTGATCGTGCGACCCTTGATCGGTGTCTCTCGCGTCTTCTTCTGGAAGACGATCGACGCAACGGCCATCGATGCCATCATGGTCCATGGCACCGCGAACACCGTTGGTGTCTGGGCGAGGGCCGTATCACTCGCACAAACCGGTGTCGTCCAACAGTACCTTCTGTATTTTCTCCTCGGCGCTGTGATCGTCGTCGTAGCGGTGGCCCTATGATGCACTGGATCCAGACACATCTGTTGACCACGATCATTTTCCTTCCCCTCGTGGGAGCCGTCATCACGATCGCCATTCCATCGCGCTTTCGAGATGCGATTCGAATGGTCTCGCTTGTCACCACGATCGTCGTCTTCGTCCTTGCCTGGAAGGCATGGACAGCACTGACGGGTACCGGTGAATTTGAATTTTCGGAACTCCTCCCGTGGATCCCCTCGGTCGGTGTTTCGTATCACGTCGGCGTTGATGGCGTCGGGATGATCTTGATGTTCTTGTCGGCCTTCATCACCCCCCTTGCGATCCTCGGATCGTGGCAGGAGATCGATCGACGGGTAAAGGCGTTTCATGTCTTCATCTTGATCCTCGAAACCGGCATGCTTGGCGTCTTTGCCGCCCTCGATCTCTTTCTCTTCTACATCTTCTGGGAAGTCGTGCTGATCCCGATGTACTTCATGATCGGCATCTGGGGCAGCAGTCAGCGCATTCGCGCGGCCATGAAATTCGTTCTCTACACAATGGCGGGTTCGGTCCTCATGCTTGCGGCGATTTTGTATGGGGCATGGGCAACGGGCGGATCGTTCGATCTGCTGACCTGGTATTCAAAAGGTTTTGGCCCCGTCGAACAGCTCTGGCTCTTTGCGGCGTTTGCGCTCGCCTTCGCGATCAAGGTCCCGGTCTTTCCGCTCCACACCTGGCTCCCCGATGCCCACACCGAGGCACCGACGGCCGGGAGTGTGATCCTTGCGGCGGTCCTCCTCAAGATGGGGACGTACGGATTTTATCGTTTCGCGATGCCGCTCTTTCCCCTGGCCGTCGTGAAATTCGCGCCCCTCTTTCTCGCCCTCGGCGTCATCGGTATCACGGGCTCGGCACTCGTCGCGATGGTTCAACCCGATTTGAAACGGCTCATCGCGTATTCGTCCGTGGCTCACTTGGGATTTGTCATGATCGGACTCTTCGCCCTTGAACCGCATGCCGCGGCCGGTGCCGTCCTTCAAATGGTGAATCACGGCATCTCCACCGGCGCACTCTTCTTTCTCGTCGGGATGATCTATGCGCGCCGCCACACGCGCCAGATTTCCGATTACGGTGGCATCGCGCGTACGGTCCCCATCACTACGGCGGTCTTTCTTTTCGTCACGATGTCATCGGTCGGACTCCCTGGTCTCAATAATTTTGTCGGCGAGTTTCTGATCCTCCTCGGCACATTCCAGACGAAGACCACCCATGCCGCCATCGCCGTGATCGGGGTTGTCCTCGCCGCTCTGTATATGTTGTGGGCTGTGCAGCGCGTTTTCTTTGGCAAGATCACGATTGAAGAAAACCGAGGGCTTCGGGATCTCACCCTGCGTGAGGCCGTCGTCCTCATTCCGCTCCTCATCATGATGGTCGTGATCGGTATCGCCCCCAAACCGTGGCTCGCCAAGATTGAGCGTTCTACGGAGAACTTTTTAGCACTCTCAAAACGAGTGGAGATGAATGTGAGTCACCATGATGCCCACTGACTGGTCGATTGTTCTGAACCTTTCGTTACCGTGGATTGTTGTTTTCGCGGCAGCAACGGTGACACTGCTTGCATCGGCGAGTGCGCGTTTGCGCACGAGCCCCTTGGTGGCGCTCACCGCCCTCGCGGGAATCATCACGGCGTTTGTCCTCTCATGGCAACAGTGGATCAGCGGGAGCGGACCCATCATCGCAACCCTTGCGTTTGATCGTCTTTCTTCTTTTGGCTGGCTCTTGATCCTTGGCATCGCAGCCCTTACGATCCTCATGTCGTTTTCATATCTTCAAGATCGCCACGCGGGCCATCCGGAATATTACGCTCTCCTTCTCTTCTCGGCCATCGGCATGGGTGTGCTCATCTCTGGCTACGATTTGATCACGATTTTTATCGGACTCGAAACCATGTCGGTTGCGATCTATGCGCTGGCTGGTTTCTTTCGCGAGCGACCACAAGGCAATGAAGCGGCGCTCAAATATTTTCTGACCGGCGCCTTTGCCTCGGCGTTTCTTCTCTTCGGCATTGCCTTTCTCTTTGGAACGACGGGGACCACGGATGTCGGCATGATTGCCGCCCAGCAGAACCAGGTCCTCAGCAGCGATCTTCGTTCTTCGTTTCTCTTTGGACTCGCGATGCTCGTGATTGGATTTGGTTTCAAAGTCGCCGCCGTCCCCTTTCACGCGTGGGCACCCGACGTCTACGATGGTGCGCCGACACCGATCACCGCCTTTATGGCGACGGCGGTAAAAGTGGCTGCTTTCATTGCGTTCCTGCGGATCGCATCCGCCGTACTCGTCCTCACCGGCGTCCTTTGGGAACACCTTGCGTGGGGACTCGCCGTCGCCACGATGCTCGTCGGCAATCTCGCGGCGATCGCTCAAGACAATATCAAACGGATGCTCGCGTATTCATCCATTGCCCACGCAGGATATCTTTTGGTTGCGTTCACGGCTCTCGCCCAAGACCCGACGGGACTATCTCGCGGTATTCTCTTTTATCTCGTCGCATACCTCTTGATGACACTTGGTGCCTTTGCCGTCGTGACCGCAACGCAAGAGACGGGAGAGGCCGCGGACATCAACCTCCTTGCGGGACTCTCCAAGCGTCGACCATGGGCCGCGGCTATGCTCGCCCTCTTTCTCTTTTCCCTCACGGGATTTCCGCCAACCATTGGTTTTTTTGGAAAATACTACCTCTTCCTGGGCACGGTGAAGGCGGGATTCATCTGGCTCGTCGTCATTGCATTACTCAACTCAGCCATTTCGGCGTACTATTATCTTCGCCCCATCGTCGTCATGTACTTCCACGAACCACGTGAAACCGAAGAAAAACATGCTCTTCCGTTGGCGTCACCGCTCGTGGCGGTGATTGCCATCACGGCCATCTCGGTCTTCCTCTTTGGGTTGCTGCCGACAAACCTCTTGGCCATCGTCGAACATTCGGTTATGGCTTTTCTTCAATGAAGATTGCCGTTGTCATTCCTGCCGCCGGCATGGGTCGTCGCATGGGGACGAGTCAACCCAAGCAATATCTGGCCCTCGCGGGCCGGCCGCTTATTTGCCATACCCTTGAGCGATTCAAGACCTGTGAATCCGTCGTGGTTGTCGTTGAACCGGAACGCGTGGAATTGTTTCGTCGTGAGATTCTCGGCACACATGATTTTCCCCGCGAATGGCATGTCGTCGCCGGAGGGCCCGAGCGACAAGATTCCGTGCGCAATGGTTTGGAATACGTCCCGAATACGTGCGACGTCATCCTCGTCCACGATGGGGTTCGACCGCTCATCACTTTTGCATTGATTCAGACCGTGACGCACAAGGCGTTCGACGCGGGAGCCGCGATCGTCGCGATTCCAACGCGCGACACGATCAAACGTGGCGTCGAAGGATTCGTGAGCGAAACCATTGACCGCACGCATCTCTGGCAGGCACAGACACCGCAAGCCTTTCGTGCTGATATTATCAAGAAGGCATTTGCCGCAGCGTACCGCGATAACTTCTCTGGCACCGATGAGGCAAGCCTTGTCGAACGGATCGGCGTTCCGATCGCACTCGTTCAAGGAAGCGATTGGAATATCAAAATCACAACACCTGAGGATCTCATCATTGCTGAGTCACTCGTAAAACAATTTCCCCTCCTTTGTAAGGAGGGGTCGGGGGAGGTAGAGCGATGAAAGTAGGCATTGGCTACGACATCCATCGCCTTGTCCCCAACCGAAAACTCGTCCTCGGTGGCGTTGCGATTGCGTTCGAGAAAGGTCCCGACAGTCACTCCGATGGCGATGTCCTTTTGCACGCCGTCACCGATGCGCTGCTCGGTGCGTGTGGCGCAGGTGATATCGGTCAACACTTCCCGAACACCGACGCCCGCTGGAAGAATGTCGAAAGTCGTGTTTTTGTTCAGCGGGCGATGGATTTTGTACGCGAGGCACAATGCAAAGTGGGAAATCTCGATGCGACCATTTTTGCCGATGCGCCGAAGCTTGCCCCGCATCTTTCGGCAATGAAGCGAAATCTTGCCGAATTTTTGCAAGTCGATGAATCACAGGTCAATCTCAAAGCGGGAACCAATGAAGGCTGCGACGCCATCGGCCACGGTGACGCCATCGCCGCCCAGGTCATCGTACTCTTGGTGTAGTCTTAGAAACTACTACTATAAGATACTCCAGTCGATCTTCCATCGGAAGTAGCACTGACATGTTTCAACCATGGTCCCAGACCACCTTCTGAGAAGATACAGAGACCACCGAGTGTAGCAAGCACTCCACCGAAGGCAACTACTCCAGCACGCTCACCTGTGGAAACTTCTTCACCGGGTTTTGCAGGTAGGGTTGCCATGCCAGCACCTATCGAGACAAGAGATGTACCAACGCCCACCTGCCATATCCTTCGTTGTCTCTCTGTTACCTTGTCTGCGTCACCAAAGAACATCACACCAGCTGCGGTCGTCGTCAGTGACACAAAACCAATAGCCCCACCCATCGTCGCGCCCACTGAAAGATTATTACCAAGAGAATAGCTGGACCAGTCACGTGAAGCCGCCCCATAGACCAAACCCGTATCAAGGGCTAAGCCCATACCTGTTAACAATCCTCCAAGTGCGTAGCGACCAACATTACTACCCTCGTCGCTTTGTCGTACTGTCAAAGTTGTTCCCTCTCCTGCAGTCAACATGTACCCTCCTTTATCCGCCCATGGTGCCGAATATCGTTCTCCTTTCACTTATCGCTCCTTGTGAAAAGAAGTTGCTTCTTTTTTTTAAACAATTTATTCAGTAGAGTGAACAAATTGTAAATTTTCAATATTCTATAATTATATCAATGGGTTAATATAAACATGTTTCATCGAAAAAAACAAATCGAACGGCTCAAACGTCACTTGGAGATGAAAAATCCCCCCATCCAGGTCATCTTGGGCCCACGGCAGGTGGGAAAAACCACGGCGATACGTGCTTTTCTCAAAGATTGGTCCGGACCAACCTTTTATCACACTGCCGATTTGGCAACACCACCAGACGCACTCTGGATTGAAACGCAGTGGATCAG
>JACQMA010000136.1 GCA_016203825.1 Deltaproteobacteria bacterium
AAGGTCCGCATCGTGAGCTGTGTTCCCGGTTCACCGATGGATTGTGCCGCAATAACGCCAATCGCTTCACCGAAATGGACAAGATGTCCACGCGCCAGATCACGACCATAGCACTTCTGACAAAGACCAAACCGACTCTTGCAGGTGAGCACCGAACGGACGGTGACTTTTTCGAGTCCCGATTCTTCGATCTTCTCCACCAACTCTTCGTCAATTTGCTGACCCGAAGGGACAATCACATCGTCACTGAACGGATCGCGAATATCCTCGAGGGCCACACGACCCAAGAGACGATCGCCCAAAGGTTCAATGACTTCTCCACCCTCGACGAGGGCGCTCAACTCAAGACCGTCAAGGGTTCCACAATCTTCTTCGGTGATGGTTGTGTCTTGGGCAACGTCAACCAAACGACGTGTGAGGTACCCCGAGTTCGCTGTTTTGAGTGCGGTGTCCGCCAAACCCTTTCGAGCACCGTGGGTCGAGATAAAGTACTGGAGCACGTTCAAGCCTTCACGGAAATTGGCTGTGATCGGCGTCTCAATAATTTCACCAGAAGGTTTTGCCATCAAACCACGCATCCCGGAGAGCTGACGCATCTGCTGATTGGAACCACGGGCGCCGGAATCAGCCATAATGAAGATGGGGTTAAAGCTCATCTGCGTTCGCTTCTCCCCTTTTGGTCCCGAGGCTTCTTCAGAACTCATCCCCTTCATCATGTCACCGGCAATGCGTTCGGTTGTTTCCGCCCAGATGTCGACCACCTTGTTATACTTTTCACCGGACGTAATGAGACCTTCCGCATACTGATCTTCAACTTCATGAACTTCGTTGAAGGCCTGCTCCAAGATTTTTTCCTTCGACGACGGGATCTTCATGTCTGCCATCGAAATGGAAATTCCCGCCTTCGTGGCATGATGAAAACCTAACGTTCGTAAGTGGTCGCAGAGAAGGACGGTTTCTTTGTCTTTGCACAGACGATACGTGAGATCGATGAGTTCAACGACCGCCTTCTTATCCATGACACGATTCACGAGCGCAAACTCAAGTTGAGGGGGGACAAACTGGTACAGAAGAACACGTCCCACCGTCGTCTCGACCCGCTTCCCCTTGATACGACAGGTAATTTTCGCCTGCAGATCAACTTCACCCGAGTCATAGGCAACCTGCACTTCTTCGGAACTTGCGAAAACCGATCCCTCACCTTTCCCAAAGGCCCGCTCACGGGTCATGTAGTAGAGGCCCAAGACCATGTCCTGGGTCGGAACGATGATGGGTTTTCCGCTCGCGGGCGATAAAATATTATTCGTCGAGAGCAGCAGCACCCGCGCTTCGAGTTGGGCCTCAACCGACAAAGGCACGTGCACCGCCATCTGGTCACCGTCGAAGTCGGCGTTAAAGGCCGCACACACCAACGGATGAAGCTGAATGGCCTTTCCTTCGACCAAGACCGGTTCAAAGGCTTGAATGCCAAGGCGGTGGAGCGTGGGAGCACGGTTCAAGAGCACGGGATGTTCTTTGATCACTTCCTCAAGACAATCCCACACTTCCGGCATCTCTTTTTCAACGAGACGTTTGGCGCTCTTAATCGTCGTTGCAAGCCCGCGTTCTTCAAGCT
>JACQMA010000137.1 GCA_016203825.1 Deltaproteobacteria bacterium
GAGGAAAAGAAAAAACTCGAGGCACTAGAAAAAGAGCTCGAGGACATCCGGAAAAAATGGAAGGAGGCTCGGCTCGAAATGAAAGCGAAGCTCGCGAGCGGGGCGTTGGTGGGAAAAGGGAATGTCCATGTGAATTATTTGCGGCGCCTTGAAGAAGACGAGAAGACGAAGCTGGAAGAGATTGAAGACCAAAAGCAGGCGATCGAGGAGGCAGAGGGGGCGGTTGTAAAGGCGCGACGCGAGTACATCGATGCCTCCCGCGAGCTGCAGGTGATGGAGAAGCACAAGGAACTCTGGCAGAAGAAGGTGCGCGGCGAGCTTTCACGGCGTGAAGCGCATCGATTGAACGAGTTGGGGAATACGATTCACCAATTGCGACGATGGCGGGGAGAAAAAGCGGTGTTTGAGGTCTAATACTATGGCAGACGACATCAAAGTGGATCAGGCGCGGGATGCGCGGCTTCAGGACATGAAACCGAAGGAACAGGCCAAACCAAAGGACAAGCCGAGCGAGTTTGATCGTGTCCTCGAGCAGAGTCAGCAGCGCCAACTCGTCAAACCCTTGAGCAACCAACAAGCGCAACAGGCGGCCGAACAGGGGAAGCGAGAGGTTCGCCGCGAAGAAGAGCGAGATCAAGGACAGCGCGATCGTCGGAATCGCGATGACGAAAAGGGGCGAGAGGGTGAACAACGTGACAAAAAAAGCGACGCCAAGGTTTCCCACGAGCGCGTCGTTGCAAAGGGTCAATTGAAAGAGCAGGGAAGTGGGGCTGGTGCCGGTGGGCAGGATACGCGTGGAGGTTTTGGGCAGACGACACGCCGTGAGACAAAGACCACCGAATTAAAGCAGACGACGAACCGTACAGCAGCTGAGGCCCTTGCCGGAAAATTTGAGCAGCAATTGAAGGCAAAACTTGCGTCCGAGACCCAAGGTCCACGGCTCAGTCAACAGGTTCTCAACCAACTCGTGCAGCAGGTCAAATTCGGTCTGAACCAAAAAGGTGAAAAAGAGATGCAGATTGAGCTCCAGGAAAAGATTTTCCGTGGCTTGAAGTTCAAGGTGACGAGTCGTGGGGGGAAAGTCGCCGTCGCCTTTACCACCGCCGATCGGCGTACGCGGGAGATCTTCGAAGGGAATCGTGACAACATTCAGCGAGCGCTGGCCACCCAAGGTATTAAGGTTGATGAGATTTTGGTAAGCTGATATATTCAATCGCCGTGGAGATTCAACCCTTTCACTTTCAGCTTGAACATGTCGATCGTGCTCGTCACGAATTGAGCGAAGCCCTCTTTCAGTGGCTGCCGCGCCTTGGGTCTCGCGCGGCGGTGGTGGCCGCACTCGAAGAGGCACTGACAAAACACGTCGGTCTTCCGCTTCCGTTCACGGTTGAAAGTGTCACCGAGACAACGGTGGCAACTTTTGCCGAACAACTCCCCGATCCTTGTGTCGTCGTCGTGATGGGCATGCCGCCTGTTGAGGACAAGATTTTTCTCGATTTTGATCCGGAGACGGCCCACCTCCTCATAGAGAAAATGTTGGGGAGCCAAGGTGCAAGTGCATCACATGCAGGAAAACTTTCTGACATTGAAGAGGGGGTTCTTCAGTATCTCGTCCTCCAAGTGTTAGCCCATCTCCATCGACTGACGGGCGGCCACCCTCGTCTCCATTTTCGTTTCGAACGTTTTGCCCTCGTATCGTCGGACGTGACGCGCCTGGCTTCCGCGCGCGATGCCGCGGTGGTGCTGACGATTCGTCTCACCTTGGGGGAGACCCAGGGTTTTGTGCGACTTTGTTTTCCCCATCCTTTTATGGCCACCATTGTTGCTCAGGTTGATCAGAAGGTGGTGGATGGATCGTCAGAGCGGGCGTATCTTCGAGAACGCCTCACTTCTTTTGATTATCTTCGCTTTCCCCTCTGGGCCGAGGTAGGGAGGACGAGCCTCGAACCGGTCGAGATGAAGGGTCTCGATGTCGGCGATGTCGTGATGCTTGATGAGGCGCAAGTCATTCTTCGTGACGGAGTCCCGGCAGGGAAAGTGATTCTTCGCGCGGGAAGGGGACTTGAGGGGGGTATGGTCGCCACCGTCGGAGTTTCAGAACGAGATGTGAAATGTCAGCTCATCGAACGTTATCAAGGAGTGTGATGCATGAAAAAAACACCGAGTGATGATCCCTTAGCACTGGATGATGATCTTGCCGATTTTGAGGAGCTCGAAGGGGTCAATGACGAACTCGATCTCGAGCCTCCTCCCGCCCCCAAGGCTGCACCACCAAAACCAAAGGCAGCTTCTCCCAAAGAAACGCCGCCACCAAAAGTGGAAAAAACAGACATCGATGCCCTCGATCTTTCGCCGGATGTTTCGGTCCAGCTTGTTGCGGTGATGGCGAAGAAGACGGTGTCGCTCCGTGAACTCCTCGATCTTCATATGGGGCAGGTTATTGATTTGCAGCGTCCACCCTCGGAACAAGTCGATTTGGTCGCCAACGGGAAACTGGTGGCGCGAGGAGAGTTGGTGGAACTGGATGGAAGATTGGGCGTGCGGATTTTGAAGCTCGTCCGTTAGGAGATCATGATGGACCCCGTGACGACAGGATCGGCCGTTGATTTTACGTGGCTCTTTCTCAAGATGATCGGTGTCTTGGGTGTTGTTTCGGTGTTGGCGATCGTGACGCTCAAATACGCTGTCCCACGTCTTGGATTCACGAAACGCTTTCATCAGGGAAAAGTCTTTCGGGTGCTCAACCGTTTTCAACTTGAACCGCGAAAGTCGCTCTATCTCGTCAACATTGGAAAACGATACCTGGTCCTCGGAGTTGCCGATGCTAGTATTCAGGTCGTGACCGAGGTCACAAAAGAAGAGGCCCTGCCTTCCGGAGGGCAAGGCGAGGGGAACACGTGAAACGAAAACTTTTGATCGGCGGCGGCCTGTCGACGTTCCTCTTGGGACTCAGTGGTGTGGCCTACGCCCAGGCGGGACAGATTGGTGTCTCCAAGCCCCTTGTTCTTCTCATCGTGCTGGCTGCACTTTCGCTCGTTCCGTTTGTGGTCATGATGATCACATCGTTTGTCAAAATCGCTGTGGTCTTATCATTGATCCGCAATGCCCTCGGCACTCAACAGGTCCCGCCGAACTTGATCATTACAGGACTCGCCATGATCCTGACCGTCTACATTATGGTGCCCGTCGGGTACGATGTCTATCGGGCGGCGGGGAAGGTGATCAACCAGGGGACCAATCAGCCGCTCCTTTCTCAAGTGTCCATTGAACTCCTGAAGCAGGCCGTTGCCGAAGGGAAAGAACCGGTGCGCGAGTTTCTCTTGAAGCACGTTCATCCTGCCGAGCGAGAATTGTTTTACAATCTCTCGTTGAAACTCCGAACAAAAGCAGAGGATCGGAACGACATCACCGATCAGGATTTTATCAATCTCATTCCCGCGTTTGTGGTCAGCGAACTTTCCGAAGC
>JACQMA010000132.1 GCA_016203825.1 Deltaproteobacteria bacterium
GTGGTGGGGATTATAGCACCCATCAATTTCCCTTTTTGCTTTGCACTCGATGACGCGATTCCCGCCTTGATTGCGGGTAATGCCGTGATCGTCAAACCATCGGAGAAAAATCCCCAAAGTGCCCTGCAGGCCAAAACACTCCTGGCCGAGTGCGGTCTCCCCGCCGATCTCTATCAGGTTGTCGTGGGGGAGGCCGATCTCGGGGAGGCGCTCGTCAAGAGTTCTGGTGTCGACATGATCTGCTTTACCGGTTCCACCGAAACGGGAAAAAAAGTTGCGCTGTCCTGCGCTGAACGTTTGATCCCGTGCCATCTCGAACTCTCCGGAAAGGCACCGGCGATCGTCTTTGCCGATGCGCCGTTGAAGCGTGCCGCACGCGGGATTGTGTGGAGTTCATTTTTTCACAGCGGTCAGGATTGTGTCAGTACGGAACGCGTGTACGTCCATGAGTCGATTCACGATGCCTTTGTCGAGCTGGCCGTCCGTGAGGCGAAGATGCTCAAGTTTGAACGAGACCTGGGACCACTGCTGAGCGAGCGACAACTCGACATCACGGCGGAACAGGTGACGGAGGCCGTGGCACAGGGGGCAAAGATTGCTTGCGGTGGTGCGGTGGCGGGAAGGTATTATCTTCCCACGATTTTGACGAACGTCAGCCAAGACATGAACGTAACGCGACGAGAAACTTTTGGGCCGCTCTTGCCGATCGTGAAATTTCGCGATGTCGATGAAGTCATCCGCTTCGCCAATGATTCACCATATGGTTTGCAGGCGACCGTCTGGACGCGTGATCGGAAACTCGTTGAGCGTTGTTGTCGCGAGATTCAAGCAGGAAATATCCTGGTCAATGATGGACTGATCAATTTCACGATGGTCGAGACACCCTTTGGAGGCATCAAGCAGTCGGGGATCGGCGTACGGCACAGCAAAGAAGGGCTCAAACGGTTTACGTATGACCTGACGGTCGTCGAGGACCGTTTCTGCGGTCCCACAGAACTCTACTGGTTCCCCTACACGCCGTGGAAGGGAAAATTACTGAAGAAACTCCGCTCCTTCTTCTTCCACCCGTGGGTGAGAAGGTGGCTCTAAAAAACCACGCAACTTTTTAAGGGATGGGTCGATACAAGAAATAAGAAGTGCGAGGAGGGTGTATGATTTCAGCCGGCGAGGGGATCAACGAAGTTGTAAAAAATTCGGTTGTTGCGTGTGGGTTGAGCGATGTCGAGTGTGGGCTCTATGCTCGTTTTGTGCGTGCGGCTGAAGGATCGATGGTTGATGGACAAGGTCGCGATGCTGCTCTTGTTGCTCCTCCTCCCGGACAGACGGCGGAGTACAGAAAATCGGGGAATGACGGTTGGCGTTTCGCCGTTTTTGTTGGATATGATCGCTATATCGCCGTTTCTCGGTCGGTCCATGTTGGCGACGCAGATTATGTCGTTCAGGTCATGAAGAGGGGACCTGCCGAGCGATGGGGACGTGCTGAATATTTCTTCAAACTTTTTGACGGCAAGGGACATGAAATCCCCCGATCGACGCTCATGGCATGTGAAGAGAGTGAATCGTCCGATGGGTTTTATGCAGAAGAAAAGACGAGGCAGCTTTGGGAGCAGGCCGTTTATGCTGCAACCGGTATTCCCTTTATTGTCCATCGTATGCCCGAATAGTACCAGTTGACTTTCCGCGGTCGTCCGATAGTTTCACCGGCCAATGTCGGAAGAAGAAAACCAATACATTCAACAGCGTCGGGCGAAACTCGCGGAGTATCGCGCGCTCGGGATCAATCCGTTTCCCCGGGGGATGAAGCCGACCCACACGGCCCGCGACATCCTCACAACCTATGAATCGCACGATGGAGATGCGCTCACCAAGGTCACCCAAAACTTTTCGGTTGCGGGCCGGATCGTCTTTCACCGTGCCTTCGGCAAGGCCGCGTTTCTCAAACTCCGTGATCGATCTGGTGAGATTCAAATATACATTCAACATCAAGCAGTTGGAGATGAACTCTTCAAGTTTTACAAGATGCTCGATGTCGGTGATTTTCTCTTAGCTGAAGGGACGCTGTTTCGGACCAAGACCGGAGAGCTTTCACTTCACGTCACCGGTTTTCGCCTTACGTCCAAGGCGCTCCAGCTCCTTCCGGAAAAATGGCATGGACTGGCCGATGTCGAGCAGCGCTATCGACAACGCTATGTCGATCTCATTGCGAACCCCAAGGTCAAAGAGATTTTTCGAGCGCGATCGCAGACCGTTCAGGCGATTCGTGACTTTTTGATCGCGCGTGATTTTCTCGAAGTCGAAACGCCCATGATGCATCCCATTCCCGGTGGGGCGGCGGCAAAACCTTTTATCACGCATCACAACAAGCTCGACATGGATCTCTACCTTCGCATTGCCCCGGAACTCTACTTGAAGCGTTTGGTCGTCGGCGGTCTTGAGCGCGTTTTTGAGATCAATCGGAATTTCCGGAATGAAGGCATTTCGATTCAGCATAATCCTGAATTCACGATGCTCGAATTCTATCAAGCCTATGGAACGCATGAAGAGTTGATGGAGCTGACTGAACAGATGTTCGCTGACGTCGCGACGAAGGTTCTGGGGAAAACAACCGTGACCTATCAAGGAACGGAGATCAACCTTGCCCCGCCGTACCGCAAGCTCACGATGAAAGAAGCGCTCGTCGAAGTGGGTGGCTGCGATCCTGCGATCCTCACCGATAAGAAGAAGGCAGTCGCATACGCCGCAAAGTTGGGGGACACGCTCAAAACCAAGAATGAAGGATTGGGGGCGATCCTCACGGAAATTTTTGAACTCACGTGTGAAAAGAAACTCATGCAACCGACGTTCATCCACGGGTATCCCGTCGAGGTCTCGCCGCTGGCCCGTCGCAGTGACACCGATCCCGAGATCGCCGATCGTTTTGAACTGTATATCTACGGTCGTGAAATCGCGAATGCGTTTACCGAGCTCAATGACCCTGAAGATCAGGCGGCACGTTTTCACGCGCAGGCTGAGGCCTTGTTCAAAGGGGACGATGAAGCGATGCACTACGATGACGATTACGTGACCGCCCTTGAGTATGGCCTGCCGCCGACGGCGGGTGAGGGGATCGGCATCGATCGGCTCGTGATGCTGCTGACCGATGCCCCGTCGATTCGCGATGTCATCCTGTTCCCGCAACTGCGCAAAAAGGAATAGGGCGCATGGTCAGCCCCTGGCTTGCTCGTCGTTATCTCCTTCATGCCCGACATGAGCGTTTTCTGCCGCTGCTCACCACGACGGCGATCGGTGGTGTTGCGGTCGGTGTCTTTGCGCTGATCGTCGTGCTTTCGGTCATGCGGGGATTTCAGCGCGAACTCACCGAGCGCCTCTTGGGATTCGATGCCCATGTGACGCTTCTTCCCCCCGCGGGAGAAGAAGGTGATGAAGCGAGCGTTCGTGCGTTTTTTCCTACCGAAACTATTCGTGAACTGACCCCTATCGTCGAGGGCGAGGTGGTGGCAACGCGCGACGCCGGCGAAGAACCGGTCGCCCAAGGGATCAAGGTGCGAGGTGTTCTTCCCGGAACATTAGAAAAGATGGAAAGAGTCGAATTGTATTTTCCAACAGGGGGGTCACCCTCACCCTGGCCCTCTCCCTCAACAATTATTCTTGGCAATGAAGTGGCGGCGAACCTGCTGGTGCATCCCGATTTTGAGGACGAGATCGAACTCGTGGCACCGCTCGCCGAGATCGGACCAACCGGCGAATTCGTGCCTCGCCATCGAAGGACACGTGTTGCCGGTCTATTTCGTGCGGGCGTGTATCAGTACGATGCCAAGGTCGCTTTCGTGACACTCGACGAAGCCAAACGCATTCTGGGTGAGCAGGTGCGTTTTTCATGGCAGGTCAAACTTCTGCGCGAAGGAGACGTGACAGCACTTGCCGAGCGACTCCGTCTTCCTGCGGGATGGAGTTTCACGACGTGGCGGGAACAGAATCATAAACTCTTTCAGGCCCTGCGTCTGGAACGCATCGCCATGGGAACAATTCTCGTGTTGATCATCGCAATTGCGTCCTTTTCCGTGATGGGCGTCATCATGATCATTGGCACCATGAAGCGCAGAGATGTCGCCCTGCTCAAGTCATTGGGATTGTCCGCATCACGCGCCGGTCATGTCTTCTTGCTCGTGGGGGCGTGGATTGGTGGGATCGGAACGGCCCTTGGCGGTTTTCTTGGGGTGCTGGTGACACTCGTACTGCACCGTTGGCCCATTCCCTTGCCATCATCGTATTACCTCGATCACCTTCCGGTCGATCTGCAGGGTGGTTTTATCGTCGTGACGATGGGAACAGGATTCTTACTTTCGTTGATGGCGGCGTGGATTCCGGCACGACGTGCCGCACGCGAGGAAATCTGTGAGGTTCTTCGCTATGAGTAGCGCGACGGCCTTTCTTGCTCGTCGTCTTTTCTCTGTCCGAGGCATGCGGTCCTCTCAGCGCGTCATGTTTCTCGTAGCCGTTGTCGGGATGACGCTCGCCGTCGCAACGCTTTTTGTTGCCCTTTCGCTCGCGCGTGGCTTTGAACACGCGTATCGACAATCGCTCCTCGGTTTTCATGCGCACGTGGTGCTCCTCGCTCAAGGCGAAGTGTCCGATGCAACGTCGATGCTGGCCGCATTACCTGAGCGTGTCCACGGTCTCACCGAGGCAACGCCTTTTCTGTATCGCGAGGGATTGTTCATCGGCAAGGGAAGCATCAAAGGCGTCGTCCTGAAGGGCATCGATCTTCAGGATCCATCGTGGCGTGAACGATTTCGCGTATCAGGAAATAGCAAGGGGGAAGGGGTGATCTTGGGAAAGGCCGTGTTCCCGGGAGTGGACGTGGGCGAGACGGTCAAACTGCTCATCCCGAAGCAACATGCAGGACAATCTCCATTCCTCGATCTCGCGGTTGCGGGGACCTTTTCATCGGGTCTCTATGATTCTGATTCCCAATTTGCTCTGATCGACTTGGAGCAACTTCGGAAACTCTTCGGTGATCCCTCCGACGTCATCACCGGCATCGAACTGTTTCTCGACGATCCCGAACGCGCGCAGTCGGTTGCGGTGAGCCTCGAAGAGTGGCTTCCTCCGACGCTTCGTCCGGTCACGTGGCAGGAATTGAACGCCGAACTTTTTGAAGCGATTCGCCTCGAAAAAACGGTCTTGGCGATCATCATGGGGATGCTCGTCCTCGTTGCGGCCTTGAACATCATCGCTGTCGTGACTGTCGTCATCCATGCCCGAACGCGTGAGATGGCGATCTTGAGTACCTTAGGTATTTCTCGTCGGCAGCGCATGAAACTCCTCATGCGCTTAGGGTTTACGCCTGGTCTCTGGGGAACGTTGTTGGGACTCTCCCTCGGTATCGTGGTTGCGTTTCTCCTTACCCGTACCTCGATCATTCCCATTGATCCCGAGGTCTACCTTCTGGACCGCTTGCTCCTTGACTTATCGCCGTTGTTATGCGGAATCATTGGCGTTTTTTCATTGGGGGTTACGTGCTTGGTCGCCGCGGTGGCGAGCCAAAAACTCGTGTCTCTTCCCATCATTGAAGGACTTCGTCAGGCAAGGTGACATGTCATTGGTGCACGCACACGACATTCGAAAACGTTACGTCGATGGCCCGGTTCCGGTTGAGGTCTTGCGTTCCGTGAGCCTTACGGTCGAGGAAGGAGACATCGTTGGTATTTGCGGTGCCTCCGGCTCGGGAAAATCGACGCTCCTTCATCTCTTAGGTGGTCTTGATCGCGCGACGGCAGGCGAAGTTTTTTTTGATGGTCTTCCGCTCAGTCACCGTACGGACGAGGAACTTGCGCATCTTCGCAATCGCTCGATCGGTTTTGTGTTTCAGTTCTATCATCTCCTCACTGAATGCACGGCCCTCGAGAATGTCATGCTCCCGTGTCTCATTGCGGGCGTGAACCGAGGTGAGGCCACGACACGAGCGACGGAAGTTTTGGTCGAAATGGGACTTTCGGATCGTGCGGGTCATCATCCTGCCCTCTTGTCGGGAGGCGAGCAACAACGCGTTGCCATTGCACGCGCGATCGTTATGCGTCCGCGACTGTTGCTTGCAGATGAGCCGACCAGAAATCTTGATCGAGCCACGGGTGAGTCGGTGTGGACGCTGCTCACCGATCTTTCCGAGCGTCATCGCATGACCATGGTCGTGGTCAGTCACAATCGAGATCTCTTGCGCACACTTCCACGTGTTTTGGAACTCAAAGACGGACGGCTCGACGCGGAGGCCGCATGAGGTGGTTCGTTCTCCTCCTCATCTTCTTTCTCCGCATCACGCCTGCCTTGGCCTATGAAAGCATTCACGCGATTCGTTTTGAAGGAAATGTTCGAACGCCCGACGAAACGATGACGTCAACCATCACCTCCCACGTCGGAAGCCCCTTGAACCGCGAAGTCATTCGCCGCGATATCAAGGCCCTCTTCAAACTCGGACAATTCCGCGACATTGAAGTCGAAAAAATAGCGACGGCATCGGGTGTCGATCTTATCTTTCGTTGCGTGGAACACCCTGTTGTCAGCGAGATTGATTTTACGGGAAACCGAAAAATAAAAGACGACGACTTGCACTCCGAAGTCACGGTCAAGACGTACCGGCCACTCGATGAACATGAGGTTTCGACGTCGATGGTCAAAATCCGCGAGGCCTATGCGAAGAAGGGGTATTATCTTGCCGAGATTGATTATCGGACCGAGCCGATCGAAAACGGTGATGCCAAACTCATCTTTGAAGTTCACGAACACCAGGGGGTTGCGGTTCGGCGCGTGACCTTCATGGGCAATCGAGTTTTTGACGACGATGAACTTCGTGAAGTGCTTCGAACGAAGCAAAAAGGATTTTTCTCCTTTGTCAATCTCATCAAAGATGCACAAGCCAAAACATCGCGCTAATGTTGACAAAAGTATCAAAACGCCGGCTTTGGTTTGCTAATCTGCTGATTTTTTCGCTTTTCCCCCTCATTGGCTTTCAACTAATCCGTCTCGGCATTTTCCACCGGAGCGATTTGCTCGAGCTCGCCGAGCGCCAGCACAGCCTGTTGGTCAAAATCCAGCCAAAGCGCGGCAACATTTTTGACCGCAATCACAA
>JACQMA010000133.1 GCA_016203825.1 Deltaproteobacteria bacterium
GCCCCAGCCCCTTACGCAACTTGGAACTCCTCTTTGACCAAATGATTGCGGCCGGGATGCAGCAGGAAGTCGACCAAGAAATTTCTGACGCCGTCCAACGAGCGGCCGATCGTGAAACCACGCGACAGGCCTCGCGTTTTTTGGCGAAACCCACAAGTCGCGCCGAGGCCGCAGCACGTCAGTTCAAGGCGATGGCCCAAGTGAAAACAAAGGCCGCCCCCGCCAGCAAGACCGAAGGAACGGAATTGCGAAAGATCAAGCGTTCCCGGAAGGGGATGAGGGGTTAGAAACGTGTCTCGCCACTTCGAGTTCCCGCTCGAGTTGACGAATGCGCTTTTTCTTCGCCCTCAACTCAAACGCCTTGAAAAGGGATGGCAAGGCCTCGAGCAGTGCAATCGCCACCATCCCGCTGCAAAACGTCAACAAGAGGACAAACCCAAGCGGGATGGGAACGGACTGAAGGGAAAGCAGATACGGAATCGAAAAGCGAAAAACCAAGTCATGACCAAAGACCCCTTCTCCGAGGTTGCAGTAAATAAAGTTGAGCAGTGCGAAAAACAGCAGCGCCATCATCACGGCAAAGAGAAGTCGTCTCATTGGAATCCCCCCACAAGTTTGAGATAGGTTTCATCGATGTATTCGGGAAGCACCCGCGTGTCGGCGAAGATCGGCAAAAAATTATTATCGCCCGTCCACCGTGGAACGGCGTGGATGTGAACGTGATCCAGGATCCCGGCACCGGCAACCTTGCCGAGGTTGATGCCGCAGTTGATCCCCTCCGCATTGATCTTGTCCCGCAAGATTGTGACCGACGACGCAAGCAATTGCATCATTTCGGTATGTTCTTCTGTCGTGAGTTCATGGAGCTCGGCCACATGGCGATTGGGGACGACCATGAGGTGACCATTATTGTAAGGAAATTTATTTAAGACAACGTACGCGTGGCGCCCTCGCTTGAGGATCAGGGCAGCACGATCATCTTGCTGATCGCGAACGGAACAGAAGACACAAGCATCTTTCGAAGATCCACAGCGCGCCTCGCGGATAAACTGCATCCGCCACGGCGCCCACAACTTATCCATGATTGACCCGTTCCTTGAGTTCCTTTCCCACCTTAAAGAAAGGGACCTTGCGCTCCCCGACTTTCACCGAATCACCGGTCTTGGGATTGCGACCCAAGCGTGGCTTGCGGACACGAACCTCAAAACTCCCAAACCCACGAATTTCAATCCGTCCGCCGTCGCGAAGTTGATTCGTCATACTGTCAAAGACCGTATTGACGATCACCTCGACATCGCGCGCGGCA
>JACQMA010000134.1 GCA_016203825.1 Deltaproteobacteria bacterium
CATCGTGACCGGGCCATTAGCGCATTCCGCAATGACCTTGGCCTTGATGCGTTCGGCATTCTTTGAAGTAACCTGATTTTCAATGGCTGCCGGAATGAGGATATCAACGGGGAGTTCCAAGAGTTCAAGGGGGTTGGAAAGTGGCTTGCACGCGGTGACCTTCTCAAGTCCCGCAAGGGTTTTGTGTTCTTTCACGTACTCGCGCGCTGCTGCAATATTGATCCCCTTGAGGTTGTAAAACGCGCCGGATACATCTGAGATTGCAACAACCTTGACGCCATCGGCGGCGAGGAGCTTTGCGGCGTGCGATCCCGCATTTCCAAATCCTTGGATGGCGGCCTTGGCTCCGGCGATCTTGAATTTGAGGAGTGTAGCTGCCTCATGCAAACAGTGAAGCATTCCGCGTGCGGTGGCCTCCACACGTCCATGCGAGCCGCCAAGGTCAATCGGTTTTCCCGTAACAACCGCCGGAAGGTAATCCCCCTTGTGCATGCAGTACGTGTCCACAAACCACGCCATGACCTGGGCATCCGTTCCCACATCTGGGGCGGGAATATCCCGGTCTGGACCAAAGAAGTCGATCATCTCTGCCATGTAACGGCGAGACAGGCGTTCTAACTCGCCATAGGAGAGCTTTGTGGGATCGACAATAACCCCACCTTTGGCGCCACCCATGGGGATATTCACCACGGCACATTTGACGGTCATCCAGAAGGCAAGTGCCTTCATTTCATCAATGTTGACGTCGGGATGAAAACGGACACCACCCTTGGCAGGACCTCGCGCGATGTTGTGTTGGATGCGAAAACCCCGAAACACCTCAATGCGGCCGTCATCCATCCGGATCGGAAGGGCAACTTCGAGCACGCGCCGCGGCTCTTTGATCTTGGCAATCTGATTGGGGGTGAGTTTCAGAATCTTTGTTGCTTCGTCAAACTGCTTCATGGCGTTTTCAAGCGCCGTGCTCGAACGAAGGTCGGGATCAAAATTACGTTTTTTGAGATTACGGTGAAGCGTTGGCGATTCGGGTCGAGCCATAGAAGCGGCTTCTATGGTGTCGGGAAGGAAGTTGCAAGGATGATTGCGGTCAGTTCTTTTGTCATGGACAAGGAACGTTGAGCTCGTTAGAGCACGTGGCCCATGACCGGAACCTCTTCCAAAAACTCAAAAGCAAAGGCGGTTGTTGCCCTTCTTATTGCCATGACCCTCTGTGGGCAGTGGCTCTTTTTTTCTCATCTTCATGATCTTACTCTTGGATGGCGCACCTTTCTTCCTGGTCTCACCATTTTTGGTTCTGCCTTTCTCCTCGCCTGGGGGTCAGAAGTTCTCCAGTTCGATATTCCACGTACACTCGCCTTCGCCTTTGTGGCGCTCGTAGCCATCTTGCCGGAGTATGCGGTCGACATCTACTTTGCCTGGCAGGGGGGGAAAGATCCGGCGTATGTTCAGTATGCCCTCGCCAACATGACCGGTGCAAACCGCATCTTGATTGGTGTGGGCTGGACCCTTGTGGTGTTTGCCTATGTCCTTCGAAGTCGTCGCGGCGAGATTATGCTGGAAGAAGGACATCGCGTTGAGATGATGGGGCTTGTCTTTGCGACGCTGTATGCATTCATCCTTCCCCTGAAAGGCTCCATTTCGCTCGTCGATTCGGTCATTCTCTTTACGATCTTTGGAATCTATCTGCGATCGGCGATCAAAGCCAATGTCGTGGAACCAGAGCTCGAGGGAGGGCCGGTTGAGCTGATGGCAACCCTTGTGTCCTGGAAGCGGCGTTGTGCCGCTCTTGCCCTTTTCATTCTCGCGGGAGCAGGAATCCTGACGGCAGCGGAACCTTTTGCGGAAGGATTGCTGGAAGTCGGTGCGCAGTGGGGTGTCGATCAATTTATCATGGTTCAGTGGATTGCACCCCTCGCCTCCGAATCTCCGGAGTTTTTGATCGCTACCATTTTTGCCCTTCGCAACAAACCCACGGCTGGGCTTTCGACCGTGATTTCATCGATGATCAATCAGTGGACGTTGCTTGTCGGCGCCCTCCCCATAGCCTTTTGTCTCTCTGCGGGGGTCATCCAGCCGATGGTGATGGATGCGCGCCAGGTGGAAGAAATCTTCCTGACCGCCGCACAGTCGTTCTTCGCCATGATCGTGGTGATCAACCTTCATTTTCGCTGGTGGGAAGCCGTGCTGCTCTTCGTGCTCTTCGCAACGCAAATCTTCTTCCCGTCAACGTCGGCGCGTTATGGATTTGCGTGTGTCTACCTTGCCCTTGCCCTCATAGCGCTCATCACAAGTCGCGGCACACGCCAGAGCATCCCCAAGGCATTGAAGGTTTTGTTTCGGTAGGGGCACGGCATGCCGTGCCCTTACGATTGTGTTTTATTCCGCAAGAATTCCTGAAGCATGCGATAGCTTTCAGAGAAGGTGTTGGTGAACTGAATGCCGAGCGATTGGGATTCAACGCGCAAGATGTTTCCCCGAAGGGCGACATCTCGATGGGTCGGATCAAGATCAAAGACGATTTCGACGGGTGCCTGGGTCGTCACGTTTTGGTCGTCTGCCTGAATCAACATTCCGCCATTGCTCATATTGAGTGCCGTTGCCGGAATGAACCGGCCACCGTGACGAAGCGTCACGGGAAGCTCGAGGGCCAGGCGGGGAGAGCGACGACGTTCAAGCATGGTGGACATAGAGCATCTCCTGGAAACGGTTGCAATCTTCAACTGATGTATCGGCTACCCGCCGAATTCGTTGCTAACTTTTTTTGGTCGTGTACATTGCTCACCACCCTATGAGCATAACAATCCTTGGAGCGGGCAGTTGGGGAACGGCACTTGCGAAGCTCTTGGCCGAGAAGGGCGAAACGGTCCGGCTTTGGGCCCATGAGCCGCAGGTCGTCGAAGGCATCAATCATTTCCATCACAATCCCCTTTTTCTCTCCGAGCATGCTCTGCCCCCGGCAATTCGAGCGACGAATGATCTCCGCGAGGCACTTGCCGGGACAAGTGTTGTGGTTTCCGTTGTCCCTTCCCGTTTTGTGCGGAGTGTTTGGCACCACGCGGCTCCCTTTCTGGGCAAGCGTTCCGTGGTTGTCAGTTGTACCAAGGGGTTTGAGCAAAAAACTTTTTACCTCATGACGCAGGTGATTGCCGATTGTCTTCCGGCTCATGGTGCTCGCCGAGTGACCTGTCTTTCGGGACCGACCTTTGCCCATGAAGTTGCGGCAGCACAGCTTACCACCGCCGTTGTTGCGGGTCGTGACGATGCAGTTGTGAAAAAAATACAACGTCTCTTTCGAAGTCCATCGTTTCTGGTGTTTACGAGTCGCGATCCTCTTGGAGTTCAGGTTGGTGGGGCCGTCAAAAATGTCATTGCGATTGCCGCTGGTATCGGGGCGGGGATGGGACTGGGAGCCAATGCCCGAGCCGCGATCATCACCCGTGGTTTGTACGAAATGCTCAAGGTGGGGTTGGTTCTGGGTGCGCGCCCCGAGACTTTTCTGGGACTCTCCGGCATTGGTGATGTGGTGCTTACGTGTACCGATGTTCAGTCTCGAAATTTTATGGTCGGGAAGACGATGGGAGAGGGGAAGTCGGTCGACGGGGCGCTGGCCGGATCTACGATGATTGCGGAAGGCATTGAGACGGCACAGAGCATTGCCTCGTTTGCGCAGCGAAAAGGATTGAAACTTCCCATTATCACCGCGGTTCGGGATGTTTTGATTGGTCGACGGACACCCCGCGAAGCGCTTTCGCACGTGACCTCGCTCCGCCTCGCTCAAGAACTGCAGGTTTTTCCTCGCAGGGCTTGACCATCTCTCCCACGAACGGCACAATGAACGCATGGCGAAAATGAAACAGGGTGAACAAGCGGCGGCCATCGAAGAGGATCCGCTCCTCCAGGGTTTGGTCAAGGCCAAGGGGAGACGGATCGAAGTCATTGCCTTTGGCATTTCGTATGTGGGGACGCTTGAATCGGTCGATCCCGATCAGGGAACAGTCGTTCTCACGGACGGTGACGATCGCGCGGTGATTGAAATTGAACGCATCGAATCCCTTTCGCTCCTTTCGGTATGATCGCAACGCTTGTTTTCATACTCCAACTCCTCGGCACCGATCGATTTGCAGACATCGATACGGTCCAACGGGCTTTGGCACGAGCACCCGAGATCGTGAGTCTTCAGATCGTTCGCGAAACACAAGGACTCGTGGAACTTCGTGGCGTTTCCGAAGCAAGCCGGGAGCAACTTGTGGCCGAAGTTTCAGCGGTTGCTGAGGATCGTTTTTCGATCGAGTCGCAACGCGATGAACAGGGCGTCACCATCTTCGTCCTCCGAAAAATTTCTTTGTCATCTCCGTAAGATAGAGAAGCGAGGGTACGCTCTATGCACAATGGGTGAAATTGACGTACCCGTTGTCCCTCGTCTGATTTGGGCGTACGACACTCCCTGAAAGCAGGGATGGGGAAAGCTCTGAGGGAATATGGCTACGGGATCGACCCCAGTGGGTCTCGTCCCTCCCCCCTTCCAGCGACCGTGCCCGTGCGACGAGGAACCATGCGGACCAGATCATGATGATGAGCTGAGTGGGGCACCTCTCAAGGGGAGGGAATTTCTTCACCACATCGAACGAGGGTGTGCGTCATGCCAAGACGAAGAATCGCCGCCGGTTGTTCTTGCTGGATGGGAACTTCCTGTCACCGTTGGTTTTATTGATGCCATTGTCAGTCTTGGGACCGCTGCCTACCATCTTGCTCGTCGTCTGTTGCGAAAAAAAGCAAAAGCTCCGCTGTCTTTCCCTGAGGCAGAACGCAGGGCACTCCCCCCATCTTCTTCGCTTCCCCACCGTGATGTGGTCGTTGCCCAGTTTGATGGGCTTGCCGACGAATCGAATAGCGTTGTCCGTGAAGTGGGGGAGCGATTCCGGTCGCTTGCCCACGAACCCGATGGGACCCTTGTGCGGGCCTATCTCGTCGATCGTGCCCTGCGCCGATGGCATCATCTTCCCGACGGAGAGCGAGAGCGACGCATAGCTCACGATCCGCATGTCGTTGATCATGCCCTGCCACGGACCTTCATCAATGATTTTTTGATTCAGCACCTGGGGCACGATGGGGTGCCCCCATCCATCTTGCGCGCCTCGGCCCATGTGTGGGGACGCGGCCAGGGAATAGTCCCGGCCGTAGCCGAGGGAGCAACTGATGTGGGGGCCCCATCACCCGGTGCACCGCGACTTCCAACGCCGATGCCGCTGGCCAATGGGGTGATGAATGGTGGTGAGGTGACGCCCGACCCCGAACCGGTGCGGGCGCAGCTCGACGACCTCGTCAACAGTCGTGATCCGCGATTGCAAGAAGCGGGACAACGTTTTCGTGATTTTGATCCGCGATCGCGCGACTACTTGATCGAGCTTGCGATTCACCTTTGGTACTACCATCCGGATCAGGCATCGTTTATTGCGGCATCCAATGGTGGAACAGCGCTTTTGCGCGAAGTCGTCCCGAAGTCCTTCGTGAAGTGGTTCGCGTATACCTATCTCACCGAACCCGGCATGACACCAGCTATTCGGGAGGCCGCCGAGAGCTGGGTTCGTTTTGGTGTTCCCCCAACGCGTCGATCACGGCACGAACCGGCGACGGCAAACGAATTTACGCCGCGGCTCGAGGCCGTTCGCCTCCAGCTCACTCGTCAAGACGAGATTAGTCGCCTTCCCTTTGACGTGCAGACGTATCTCGCGCGTGTTGCGATCGATCGCTGGTATTCCATTCCTGCAACGGAACAGGCGACCTTTGTCACAATGGTCGATGAGCCCGTGCGCGGTATTCTTCCCTATCACTTTGTTGAGCGTTTAGGTCAGCAATGGCCCGAACTTGAAGCCGATATCGTCGGACATGCGATCATTCACGGCCGGCTCTTGGCGCTTTTTCCCGAGTGGAGTGGGGTGCGGTTTGCGGTGACACGCGATCGTGCGATCGAGGTGTGGGAAGCGCTCATCCATGTCCCCGGTTTTGGTCCCGAGTGGTTGATTGATCCCCAAAACGCCGATCTCCTGCGGGAACTCCTGCAACCGTTTGGTAAAATTGGAACGGGGATGCGTCCGCTCACCACACCCGATCCGAATCCATGGTCGCTCGCGGGAGAGGCGGCACCAACGACAGACTATCGAGGATTTCTCCTTCCTCGAGTTATGGAAGATTTGGCGGAGGTGAATCCCGATCTTCGCCGCTATCCCGATATTCTCGCGAAGCGGGCGATGTCCCTCATCGATGATTGGCAAGCCATGGGGGAGACGACACGACGTCTCTTTGTAACCGAGGTTGCTCCTGGCGAAGGGATGCTTCCCCAAAATTATATTTCCTTTTGGCACGCAGCATCTCCTCGTGTTGGGATGGGAGAACGTTTGCCGCTTGTCACAGGTGATCCCTCACGAAGGCCGACGCCTTCATTTCCCTTCGGGCGACGTCGCAACCGCAATGAAGAGGGCTCCACGTACGTGGGAATGATCACGGGAGCCGATGTGGCCGTGTGGATGGGAGAGGTGTTCGGTGCCGTTCGTCCCGTGACCAGAGGTGAATCTCCTGACGTCGCACGCGCCGTCGCCACAGCACGAGAAGCGACACAAACCATTGGGAATGCAATGCCTCGTGTAGGCGTCCGCATTGGTCTTGGAGGTATTCCTTTTGCCATCGGCGAGTACGCATCGAACGCCATTCTTGGACACCCCGATCCTCCCATTACACACCTTGTGCGCAGCTACGGTGCCTTGGCTGTTGGCGGGGGCGTGGGCCAGGTGACCGTCGACAGCGCCCTTCACCTTGCAGGCGTTGGGGCATCAGCAGACTTCTCTCATCGTCTTGCACGGAGAACGTTCCCGCTTTTTCTCGCATTGACCGTTCACGATGTTGCCGTTCGCCGTCATGTCGCCTGGAAAGAACTTCCCCTTGCCGCAGCGGACGTGACGATTGCCTCTGGAATCACCGTTGGTCTTGGATCGGCCGTGACCGAAGCCAAAATGACATGGCGTATCGCCCGGGGACTCCGTGCGGTGAGAATTCTTTCAGCCCTTGCCGCACCGGAGACCCTTGGGAGTTCGTTAGCGGTGAGTGCCATCGCAGCAACGACGGAATTCACGATCCTCAAGGGGCTTGGAAAAATAGAAGAGCGTTGGTTGTCGGAACTTCATGAAGACAAACTTCGTGCGGAATATGCTGAAGCCGTGAGGATCAACAATGAACTCCTCCGAATGGCACGGTCAGGGAAGGATGTATTACTCGAATCAGTCCTGCGGGCGGAAAAGAAACTCCTTACAGCCGAAGAAACCTATCTCGCCTTCTTGCGGGGAAAGGTTGAGTTGCTCGAGGAGGGGTGGCGAGCCAAGCGGCGAGAGCTGGATCGGGAAGAATCCGAATGGCTCCTGAAACCGCTGAGCGGAACGCGGTCGCGGCATGAGGTCCGCGAGGCGATGGCTTCGAGGCGCGACGAACTCGATCGTGATTATCGAGAAAAGATTGCGGCCATTGAAGGAAAGAAGGAATCACCAGTACACCATCTCCCAGTCATCAATACGACCGGTGAACTGAGTTCCTTCCAGAAGGCGATGTTGATTCCCGCGCGTTTTTTGGTGGATGACCGTATGGCCCAGGGTGCACGGGAGGGAGCTGCGCTGACGAATGTGCGCGGCGACCTTGAACGACATATGGCAAGAACCGTTGCGGGTCTCGAAGTCCAACGAGCATCCTATCATCAGCGCCGCAATGCCGCGTGGGTCCATCTGTTCCAAGAACAGCAACGGAGGACCCCTTGCGCTTGCCGTTTTTCGACAACTCCGTATAGTCGTGGTGGATGAATATCGTTCCGTTTCTTTTTCGTCATCGACTGACGTTTCATTTGCTCGCGGGATTCATCATCATCGCCGGCGTCGTTTCGTATGTGCGACTTCCGCGCGAGGCGTTTCCCAATATCGACTTTGGTATCGTTCTCGTTCAAACGGCCTATCCCGGTGCCTCAGCCGAGCAGGTCGAACGTCTGATCACGCATCCGATCGAAAAAGAACTCAAAGAGGTCAACGATCTGGATGAGATCTCCTCGGCATCGACCGAAGGGCTTTCCGTGATTCACCTGAAGATCAATCCCGATGCGCGCGACACCAATCGTGTCGTGAACGACATACAGCGGGCGGTTGATCGTGCAGAGAACCTCCCTGCCGATCTCCTCGAGAAACCGCTCGTCAAAGAGGTCCAGACGAAACACCAGCCGCTCATGGAGATTGCGCTCTCAGGTGATCTCCCGCAGCTCGAGCTTCAGCGTTGGGCCAAGCGTCTTGAACAACGCCTCCTCACGATTCCGGAAGTCGCGGCCGTCAGGATGCGCGGCTACGAAGAACCACAGTTTCAAGTGTCCATCGATCCCGAGAAATTGGTGGCCCACCACCTTTCGCTGACCGAAGTTGCCGATGTCCTTGCCCGTCACAACGTGAATGTCCCCGGCGGGACGCTTCTTTCGGTGGCGGGGGAGCAGGTGATTCGGACGAGCGGTGAGCTGTTCACCGTTGATGATGTGAGGCGCGTTGTGGTGCGCGCCAATGATCAGGGACAATCCCTCATGGTGGGGGACGTCGCTGATGTCGCGATCGCTCCGCGACGGCAAGAAATGTTGTACCGTGTCGACGGCGAAACGGCCGTCATTGTCCAACCGCTCAAGACGGAACACGGAGATATTTTTGAACTCAAGCGTGAGATCGAAACAGCGATGGCCGAGCTTCACCAGGGTGCCCCGCCCGATCTCTCCTTTTCAATCATCAACGATCTTTCGTACTATGTGAAGCGCCGTCTCCGAGTCCTCACGTTCAATGGTCTTATCGGATTTATTCTGGTGATCATCCCGCTCTTTCTCTTTTTGTCCCCGCGACTCGCCCTTGGCGCCCTGATCGGCATGCCCACGGCGTTTCTCGCCGCACTCGCTGCGATGCATTTTTTTGGACTCTCAATTAATCTTTTGACGCTCTTTGGTCTTATCATGGTGCTGGGCATGCTCGTCGATGAAGACATCGTTGTCGCGGAAAATATTCATCGTCTTCTCAAAGCCGGAAAAAGTTATCGCGAGGCGATGATTGAGGGCACACGCGAAGTGGCCAAGGCGGTGATTGCCACCGTGCTGACAACGATCACCGCATTTCTCCCCATCTTTCTCATGGGTGGAATCATGGGAAAGTTTTTGCGCTACATCCCGCTCGTGGTCATCATCACGCTCATCGCCTCTCTCATCGAAGCCCTCATTATCTTGCCGGTCCACCTTTACGACCTCTCCCGAAATCAGAAGACGTTCGATGGCGGTGGTTTTCGCGAACGTCTCTTTGGCGATCGTTTCATGGCAGGCTTCAGCCGGTGGCTTACGTGGCTGATCGATCGTCGTTATCGTGTGGCTGGCTGTGCCTTGGCGGCACTCATCGCCTGTGTTGGGCTTTGGTATTGGAGGATCGATTTTACGCTCTTTCCGAAGCGGGGGATCGAGGCGTTTTTCATTCGCGGCCGCGCCCCCGTGGGGACATCGCTCGAAGCAATGACAGAACAGATGAAAGGCCTCGAAAAACTTTCGCTCTCGTTGCCGCCATCGGAGCTGGACCATGCCTTGACGGAAGTCGGTGTCGTTCAAGGCGATCCCAATGATCCGCTGACAAAACGTGGATCGCACTACGCCCAAATCACGGTGTTTCTCACACCGGAGAGCAAGCGCGATCGCACGGCTGAAGAGATCATGGACGGTCTTCGAACACAACTTCCCGTAGTCGACGGCTTGGAGGAAGTGACGCTGGAGACGGTCCATCGAACACCCATCGTCGGTCGTCCCGTCGCGATTCGCGTTATGAGTGATGACATTGAAAAACTTGAATCTGCGGCGAAGCAGGTCAAAGAAGTACTCACGACGATTGAAGGGGTGAGCGACATTGGCGATGATGCGGGGGTGGGCAAGCGCGAGTTGCGCGTGGTGGTTGATCCGGTTCGTGTTGCCGAGGCCGGGCTCACACTCGATCGCGTTGCGCGAGCCGTTCGTTTTGCCTTCGAAGGTGGAAAAGCTACGACCATAAAGCAGGGTGACGAAGATTGGGACGTCGTCGTCAAATTTCCGGAAAGCTTGCGTTTCGATCCAGCGTCGCTTGCGCGCGTGACCATTGCGAATCCCCAAGGAAACCTCATTCCCCTTGCCCAGGTGGCGACGTTTCAGGACGAAGAAAGTGTCGAGGTGATTCGCCATTTTGATCGTCGTCGAACTGTGACCGTGGCCGCTCAGGTCGATGAACGTCGCACGTCGTCGTCAGAAGTGAATCGCAGCGCCAAACACCTCCTCGACCAAACCCTTGGCGGCGACCCCGATCTCACCATGACGTACGGTGGTGAAATGGAAGATACCCAAGAATCGTTGCAGACATTTTTTCATGCCTTTGGATTGGCGCTTCTTTTAACGTATATCATCGTCGTGGCTTCCGTGTCTGATGTGATTGCACCGATCGTCATTATGGCCTCCATCCTTTGGGGGCTCATGGGGGTCGTGATTGGTTTTGTGCTGATGGGGGAACAACTTTCATTCCTCGCCCTCATGGGCGTGATTGGCATGACCGGCATCGTGGTCGACGTGGGGATCCTCATGGTCGACTTCATTCACAAAAAAGAAGAGGAGGGGATGGCGCCCATTGCGGCCATCATTGAAGGATCGAGGTTGCGTCTCCGCCCGATTCTCCTCACAAACGCCACCACCATTTTGGGAATTTTACCGGCATCGATCGGTCTTGGTGGCAGCGAGCCCTTCATTCAACCGATGGCCCTGGCCCTCAATTGGGGAATTGGTTTTGGCTCCTTGGCTTCTCTCTTCCTTACGCCGGTACTCTTAGCCATCGTTCGCGATTTCATTCCGAGAAGAAAAAGAAGCGAACCCTAACGGTTATCGTCTTTGTGCCGGTAAAGAATCACGTTGACCTTTTCGACGGTCACGAGTCCTTCACCGATCATGGGGTCGAGCTTGGGAAGG
>JACQMA010000135.1 GCA_016203825.1 Deltaproteobacteria bacterium
AGGGGCGGTTCGCGAACCGCCCCTACGATTTTCACGGCCTCCCGCACTTGAGCCACCGTCATGTTATCGAGCATGATGATGTCGACGCCGGCCTTGGCGGCAATGATTGCTTCTTTCAGCGTGCGGACTTCAACTTCAATGAGAGGAGCGTGCGGTCCGCTGCGATGACTGTTGTCAGCACGGCGTAAGCCGCGCGCACGACAGTCGAGCAGACAGGACCGCATCGCTTTTTCAAGCGATCCAACCGCCGTGATGTGATTATTTTTAATCAGATACCGGTCGTAGAGACCCATGCGGTGGCTCGTGCCGTTGCCGGCGCGGACCGCCCCTTTTTCGAGCGCGCGCCATCCCGGAGTTGTTTTCCGTGTGTCGAGAATTTTTACGTTCGTCCCGGCGACGGCATCGACAAATGTTCGCGTGAGCGTTGCAATTCCCGAGAGACGTTGAAGAAAATTGAGGGCCGTTCGCTCAGCAGTCAGGATCGAGGCAAGTGGCCCCCGGATATGTGCCAGTGCTGTTCCAGCTTGAACACGGTCACCATCTTTCGTGTTAGTTGACCAAGCGAGTTTTTTGTCGACCGTTGAAAAAACCGTCTCAGCGACACAAAGACCGGCGACGACAAGAGGTGTTTTGGCGTGAATGATGGCGGTACCTTGTCGCTTCGGATCGATCGTTGCCTGTGTGGTGATGTCACCACTTCCGATGTCTTCTTCGAGGGCGAGCTTAATCAATACCTGCAGGTTTCGCGCGCCTGTCTGCTTGACTGTCGTGCGCGCGGCTTTCGCCGTGCTGACAACAGTCTGCGCAGCGGCGCGCCTTCTCGTCATGGCAGCGCCTCTAGCGCCTTCTCGAGCTTGATCAGTTTTTCTTTGGCGTCGTTGAGGCGCACGCGTTGTTGTTCCACAAGGGCAGGTGGCGCATGTTTTACGAAGGATTCGTTGGCGAGTTTCTTCTCGACCGATTCATGTTCGGCTTTCGTTTTTGCGATTTCCTTTGTGAGGCGTGTCCGCTCCGCAGCGATGTCGATGAGCCCTTCGTGCGGCACAAGGACTTCCATACCGTCAACGACAGATACGGCCGCCTGTTTCGGTTTCTGGTCACTCTCGATCAGCGTGAATGTTTCGAGGCGCGCCAGGTCCATGATGATGGACTGGTATGACTCCAGAAGTGTCCGTTTCTTTTTTTCTACTCCAGACACGAAGGCCGCAATGCGTTTGACTGGTGGTACGCCATGCTCGGATCGAATCGTTCGAATGGCCGTGACGATTGCCTTGATGCATTCAAATTCCGTCGCCTCTTTTTCAAAAGAGATTTTTTTCGCCGGACGAGGGTAGTCAGCGACCATAATGCTGGTTGAGGGCGAGAACTGTTGCCAAATCTCTTCCGTAATAAATGGTAAAAACGGATGCAGGAGTTTGAGCGAAACCGTTAAAACACGATGAAGGGTCTGCTGGGTAGCACCACGTCGAAGCGCGTTGTTGCCATCGAGGAGCGCTGGTTTTGCTGCTTCAACGTACCAATCGCATAGATCATTCCAGATAAAACGATAGAGCCCTTGAGCGGCGTCGTGAAAGTGAAAGGCTTCGAGACTCGCGTGCGTCTCGCGAATCGTGTGTTCGAGTTGGTGGAGAATCCAGCGATCGGCGAGCGAGAGGTTTTTTTCAGCGACCGCTGACGAAGGCATCCCTTCAAGGTTCATGAGGGCGAAGCGCGAGGCGTTCCAAAGTTTGTTGCAGAAATTTCGGCCCATCTCGAATTTGGATTCCGAAAGTTTCAAGTCCTGACCTTCGGTGGTGAGGATCACGAGCGAAAAGCGCATCGCATCGGCACCGTACTTTGCGATGATGTCGAGCGGATCGATGCCATTCCCCAAACTCTTCGACATCTTGCGACCCTGTTCATCGAGGATTGTGCCGTGGATGTAGACGTCGGAAAAGGGGGGCTGTTTCATGAACTTGAGTCCCATCATGACCATGCGCGCGACCCAAAAATAAATAATGCCGCGATCGGTGGAGAGGACCGATGTGGGGTAATAGTGTTTGAGCGTTTCTGTCATCGAAGGCCAACCGAGTGTCGAGAATGGCCACAAGGCCGACGAGAACCACGTGTCGAGGACGTCGTCATCTTGACGAAGATCGCTTCCGCCACAGTGGGGGCATTGTGAGGGTGTTTCGCGGGAGACAATAGGAGGGCATCCGCCTTCGCCACCTGCCTTCGCTGAAGCTACGGCGGGCAAGCGGCTACGGCGGACGCTCGCTCCTCGTTCCTCGGTGCTCGCGCAATACCACACCGGTATCCGATGACCCCACCAGATCTGACGGCTGATGCACCAATCACGCGCGTTCCCAAGCCACTGCAGATAAAAATCAGTCCAGCGTTCAGGATGGAAACGAACCTTTCCTTCTTCCGTGGCGCGAATGGCCGCTTCGGCCAGTGGTCGCATCTTCACAAACCACTGATCGGAAAGTCGCGGCTCAATGACGGTGTGACAACGATAACAATGACCGACGGCGTTCGTATAATCTTCAATACGTTCGAGAAGTCCCGCCGCTTCAAAGGCCGCGACAAGTTTTTTTCGACACGCCTCCCGTTTGAGTCCGGCATACGCCGATCCCGCTTCGTCGTTCATCGTGGCGTCGTCGTTCATTACGTTGATGCGCGGAAGGTTGTGACGCTGGCCGATCGCAAAATCGTTGGGATCATGGGCAGGTGTCACCTTGACGGCACCGCTCCCAAACGAAGCATCGACGAAATCATCGGCGATGATGGGAATTTCCCGATTGGTCTCCGGGAGACGAATACGTTTCCCGACGAGATGCGTATATCGTTCATCTTTGGGATTCACGGCGACGGCGGTATCGC
>JACQMA010000149.1 GCA_016203825.1 Deltaproteobacteria bacterium
ACCTTATTCATTCTTTCAGGACTTTCCGGAATTCGTCGGTCAGGGCGGGGAGAATTTCGAAGAGGTCGCCGACGATGCCGTAGTCGGCCTTTTGGAAGATGGGGGCTTCGGCGTCTTTGTTGATGGCCACGACCACTTTCGCCGTGCGCATGCCGGCCAAATGTTGAATCGCACCGGAAATACCGCACGCAATGTAAAGTGACGGATTCACGGTTTTTCCCGTTTGTCCGACTTGGTGATCGTGAGAAATATACCCTGCATCGACCGCAGCACGTGATGCGCCAACAGATGCCCCCAAAACTCCAGCGAGTTCACGAACAATTTTGAAATTGTCAGCACTCGCAAGCGACCGACCACCCGAAACAATGCGATCAGCTTCCGCGAGATCCACGACTCCCGCTTCCGCCTGCTTCACTTCTTTGACTTGGGTCCCACTCGCCTCGGAGCCAACGGTCAGCGTGACCACTTCTGCCGTTCCACTTCCCGCTTGGGGAGGAGGAAAACTATTCGGCCGGACCGTCGCCATTTGCGGAACACCGCCTGGCACAACATCGACGAGCGCCTTGCCCGCAAAGATTGGTCGACGGGCCTTGAGTTTCCCCGCTTCCACCGTGAGGTCCGTGCAATCGGTCGCCAATCCTACACCGAGTCGCATCGCGGTTCGCGCAAGAAGATCTTTGCCGAACGACGACGCCGTCGCAAGGACAACAGATGGCTGCGCCTGTTTGATGGCCTCTGCGAGGGCATTCGCCGACCCTTGAGGAGAACAGTAAACACGCTTCACACCAACCTTCCCCAGTTCTGAAGCGAGTGGGGCGACATTCTCCCCCACAAGGAGCGCACTCACATCTCCTTTGAGTTCGGAGACAAGGGCGCTCGCCTTCCCCGCGAGCTCGAGGGAAGAGCGTTTCAGTTTTCCTGCATCGTGTTCCGCAACGATCAAAACACCGGACATCTTCCCTCCTAAACCACCTTCGCTTCTTCGCGTAACAATCGAACGAGTTCCTTCGCTGCCTCGTGCGCCGTCCCCGAAATCATCTTTCCCTTTCGTCCCTCTGGAGGAAGGGCATATTGGGATTGCGCGAGCAGCGGCGTCTTTCCCTGCAAGAGATCGCGACCGGACAGTTCCTTCATCGGTTTTGATTTCGCCTTCATGATCCCGGGAAGTGAAGCATAACGCGGTTCATTGAGTCCCTTTTCACAACCGAACACGGCCGGAAGTTTGACCTCGATGACTTCTTTCACTCCTCCCGAAACCGGTCGCTCCACGACGGCTTGGGTAAGATCGGCGTTAAGCTCAAACTTTTCGATCGGCGAAACATGAGGTATCTGGAGGAACTCGGCAACACCGATATGCACTTGGGCGCAGTCATCATCGACCGCCTGCTTTCCGGCGAAGATAATATTGAACTGCTCATCTTTACACGCCGCCGCCAGCATGACTGCCGTCGTGTACGGATCGAGGGTGAGTCCTGCCGTATCGATGCGAATACCACGGTCGGCACCCATCGCCAGGACCTGTCGCATGGTCTCAACCGCGCGCGCGGGTCCTGCGGTCACGATCACGACCTCGCCACCGCCCGCCTTTTCTTTGAGCCGTAGGGCCGCCTCAACCGCATATTCATCGTACGGATTAATGACCCACTTCACCTCGGATTCATCGATCGCGTCATTCACGATCTTCACCTTGGTTGCCGTGTCGGGAACTTGTTTAAGCAGAACGCCGATTTTCATATTTTTCTCATCGCCTCCCTCGGGGGACAAATCAAGCAAAAATCGGTCGCCCCTCGACATGATTCGGAACAGGCACACCAAGCGACGCAAGGACCGAGGGAAACACATCGACCGTACGACAAGGACTGTCGACGAGCTTTCGATTGCACACGAGCGGCGTCATCATGTGGCTCCGATCGAGGGACCCATGCGATCCGCGATGCTCCGGATATTCATATCCAAGGCGCAAATCAAACCCTGGCGTCGCACTCACCACAACATCCCCCGTGCGCGACGAAAGAAAGAGTTGCGCCAGTTGATACGGGGCATCGGGGTACTGACTCTGAAACGTAAGACGCAGCGAATCGTCGCGCGAAAAAGATGGGGGAAGTTTTTCATACCCAAAGGGATCGCTGCCAGCACACGCATAGCGCAATGTCCCCGGAGTCCCGTCCAGCCTCGCCTCACCGCGCCGTGAAAGGATATCGATCCCGCCGTGATCGTTGCGAACGGCAACAATATCAACGGCAGGTTGTTGCACAAGATCAGCAAGAAAGCCGGGCTTGAGGTGCTCGAGGGCCGTACGTGTCGTCCATCCTCGCCAGCCATGTCCATTTCGAAAATAGAGATGCCCCATGGCGTTTCCTGAAACCATCGTGGCGGCGAGCTTCCCCTTGCGGCGAAAAATATCGGGATAGAAAAAAGGTGGAAGATCATGGCACTCCAAAAAACGATTGAGACAAAAATGTTCGTGCGTCTGTGAAAGCCCATGATCGGAGACAATCCAGAGATCTGTCGTAGCCCATTCGCCACGGCGCGTGAGGTCGCTGGCAATCTCACCGACCGCCTGATCGAGGACATCATACTGACGAAACGTCGATGCATGATGAGGATGGGCGAGGTGCGAATACTCGTCGACGCCAGGAAAAACGGTGAACACAAAACGCGTCGTTCCCTTTCGAAGTTCTCGAAGTGTTTTCTGCAGCGCCACTTCATCGACATAATTCCACCGATCCGTCAGATGGGCATAGTACCAGTACCAAATTTTGGTGAACTGGGTGCGATTGCGTCTCCCTGCTCTTGGTGCGAGTGAACTAAAAATCGCCGCGGATTCGGGGACGCAATCAAAAATACTCTGAATATGAGGGGCAAGATCGCTTCCCATCAGGAGACTTTCAAAGCCGACATAACTTCGATGTCCCGCGAGCCTTTTTCCTTCGGCAAAACGATCTTTATCCAGCCAGCGAATACCGGGAAGGTTACATGGTCCAGGGGAAGCGCCGGTAAGAAACGGGAGATACGCAGGACCGGTGGTCGACGGAAAAACGGTCACGGCCTCACGAAAGGAGCCCGGCTCCACCATCCATTGTGCGATGTTCGGAAGCTTCCCTGACTGCAGACGTTCGCCCATCACATCGGCGCGCGCCCCATCGGCGAGCAGGACAACGACGCGCTTCGCGTGAACCGAGGACATTACGAGGTTCCCTGACGTTTTCCTTTAATCTCACCCAGTTTCTTCGTCATCCGCCCGACGAGGTCATCATAGCCATGCTTCGTAATGATATCGTTGAACTGATAGCGGTAATTCTCAAGCAGACTCGCTCCATCGACGATCACATCGTAAATTTTCCACTCGGCACCCCTCTTGCGAAGTTTGTAGCTCAGCTGCACATCGAGTCGTTCAGAAGGAATGGCGAGCTTGGTGATCACCTGGGCCTTGGTCTTTGCCCCGTCCAAAAATTTTTCATTGAGATACGTGACGCGATATTTTTGTTCCTTCTTCGAACGCGTTGCTGCTTGCTCTTTCGAAAAGAGGGCTCGCTCTTCGAGGAGCGCAATCATGATGTCGACAAATTTCCCTCGTTCTGCA
>JACQMA010000150.1 GCA_016203825.1 Deltaproteobacteria bacterium
CGCTCCTCGCAATGACAATAGGTGTCTCCGCTTCTTCCTCTTTGTACTTGTCGTGTTCGTCCCACATCTTCTTTTCTCTCAAGATTTCGACACAGCAAAAACCTATCTCAAGCAAGGAGCCTCTGAAGTAGCGGCGCAGAGTTTTGTGAGTTTTGCCTTCTCGAACCCCAAGAACAAAAAAGCCCCAGAAGCACTCGCGATGGCAGCGAGGATTTTGGACAAACTCCAAGATGCAATCACTGAACGTTATGAGAAACAATGTTACTGGGCGAAGGGGGCACCGCGCACCCCGGCCTGCATGGAGGCCGGCGCACGCGAACTGAATACACATTTCGGAGAAGGTGCCTTTCATTATATAGGTGGCACCGAAATCGCGTTTCTTGAGTACACGGGCAGTCACTACCGGCACATCGCGGAACACTACGCCAAAAGCGATTTTGCTGACGAAGCTGATTTTTATCTTCTCCTGCACAATCTCAAGCAGCATCCGGACATTGTCCTCCCCATGATCCAGGCCTTTCTCAAGCGCCACTCGAAGGGTGAGTGGCATCGGCGAGGTCTTCTCTTGTGGGCGCGCGTGAATGAAGACGTCCACTTTATTTGGAAAAAATGGTCCTGGGTCGTTTACAACGGCGTGATTTCCGATGATGAACTGATCATCAAAGCCGAACCGTACCGTCGTGAAGCGGTGGCGGCATTTGAAAAAGTGATCAAGACAGGAAAAGGGTCCTTTGAAGGAAAAGCGGCGCAGCGTGATTTGGCTCAGTTTCGTTTGAACGGAACGGACGGCACAATCTACAGCATCACGAACGACTCCTCGCCAGGAACATGGGAAGTGTGGGGAATTCAGTAATGTCTCAATTCGCCTTAGAAAAATTACACGAGCGCTTCGGAAGCGCAATCCTTGAAACATCGTCTGTTTTTGGGAACGAAACCGCCGTCGTGCAACGCAGCAAAATCGTCGATGCTTGTCGTTTCTTGCGCGACGAACCGGGGCTTCGATTCAATCTCTTGATGGACCTCTGTGGAGCGGACTACCCCGGCCGAGACGAACGCTACGAAGTTGTCTATCATCTGTGTTCTATCCCGACCAAAAAACGCATCCGTCTCAAAGTCCGTTGTCCCGAAAGCGATCCGACCGTTCCGTCGATCGCCTCACTCTACCAAACCGTGAACTGGTCAGAACGCGAGGCCTATGACCTCTTTGGCATCCAGTTTTCCGGTCATCCCAACTTGAAACGCATCCTCTGTCATCACGAGTTTGAAGGACACGCCCTGCGAAAGGACTATCCTTATAACAAGCGTGGCAAAATCCCCACGCCAGACTCGCTCGTGGATGAGCTGCATGCGGAAATCGAGCGACGTCGTTTGGAGCGTCCCGCCGAAGAACGCGGTGAAGTCCGTGATCTCGCCGCTGATGCGATGCTCCTCAACATTGGCCCTTCGCATCCGGCGATGCACGGTTGTTTTCGCGTGCTCGTCGATCTCGACGGCGAACGCATTCGTGATTCCGTCGCCGAGATTGGCTATCTGCATCGTTGTTTCGAAAAGGAATCGGAGAATCACTGTTATACCCAAATTATTCCCTACACCGATCGCTTGAACTACCTTTCGCCTCTCATGAACAATGTTGGCTACTGCATGGCGGTGGAGAAACTCTTGAGTATCGAAATCCCGGAGCGCGCCGTGTGGATTCGCGTCCTCATCTGCGAGCTCTCGCGCATCATGGATCACCTGGTTTGTGTGGGAACCAATCTCGTGGATTTGGGGGCACTCACCAACTTTTGGTATTTCTTTAATGCCCGTGAACGCATGATCGATTGGGTTGAGGCTTTATGCGGGGCGCGTCTCACGACCAACTACACGCGCATCGGCGGACTGATGCGCGACATCCCCACCAACACCAACTCGTTCTTGCGCGAGTGTCTCCGCGAGCTCCACAAGGCACTGCGCGATGTCGAAGGTCTTACGAAGACGAATCGCATCCTGATGGAACGAACCCAGGGTGTCGGGGCGATCACCGCTGAAGATGCGATCAGCTTTGGTTTCACGGGACCATGTCTTCGCGCGTGCGGCGTTGATTACGATGTGCGCAAGGCCCATCCGTATTACACGTACGATCAACTTGACTGGGACATCCCCGTCGGAAGTCGTGGCGATTGTTACGACCGCATCTTCGTTCGCTTTGAAGAGATGCGACAATCGGCACGCATCATCGAACAAGTCCTCGACCGCATCCCGGCTGGTCCCATTCAGACCCACGACCGTCGTGTGGCACTCCCACCGAAACATGAAGTGTACGGATCGATCGAAGGGTTGATGCAGCATTTCAAAATCATCATGCACGGGATCAAACCACCAGCAGGCGAGATTTACTCCTACACGGAAGCAGCAAATGGGGAATTGGGATTTTACATCGTGAGCGACGGGAGTTCGAAACCCTATCGCATCAAGGTTCGTCCGCCGTGCTATACGCTTTATCAAGCGTATCCCGAACTCATTCGTGGCGGCATGATCGCCGATGCGGTTGCCATTTTGGGCGGACTCAACATTATTGCGGGAGAATTGGATCGATGAATTTTCATTTAACCAAAGACCGCGAGACCAAGGCGCACGAAATGATTGCGCGGTATCCGAAAAAGCGCGCGGCGATGCTCATGGTCTTATGGCTCGTCCAGGAACAAGAAGGTTGGATCTCGGAGGCAGCGATGGGGTATGTCGCCAACCTCCTCGAGGTCACAGCCGCTGATGTCTATGACGTCGTGAGTTTCTACACGATGTACAACCGAAAACCCATTGGCAAGCATCACATTCAGATTTGCAATAACTGTTGCTGCCGGCTCCGTGGCGCCGATTGGCTTGTCAATTACGTGAAACAAAAATTGGGCGTGAACGTCGGCGAATCGACGCCGGACGGAAAATTTCATCTTTCGACGGTCGAGTGTCTTGCCTCGTGCGGCACGGCACCCATGATGCAGATTAATAATGATTACTACGAAAATCTTACTGCTGAAAAAGTTGATGGGATTCTGGAAAAATTATGACACTTGTGATCACCAAAAATTTCGCGGGTCCCAACATGGCACGCCTCGATGTGGCCATGAAACACGGCGCCTACGTAACGCTGGAAAAAATCCTCGCCATGAAACCGGAGGCCGTGGTCGACGAGGTGAAGCGTTCAGGTCTGCGCGGTCGTGGAGGAGCTGGATTTTCCACCGGCATGAAGTGGGGTTTTGTCCCCAAAGACACGACGAAGCCGATCTATCTCGTCGTGAACGCCGATGAAAGCGAACCGGGAACCTTCAAAGATCGCGCAATTCTCGAGAAAGATCCCCACCTCATGATTGAAGGGATCATCATCGCTTCCTACGCGATCAAGGCCCACACCTGTTATATCTATTTCCGCGGAGAGTTTTATCGCCAGTGGGAATTGATGGAACGCTGTCTCGCCGAGGCACGCAAGGTCGGCATCATCGGCAACAACATCAAGGGATCGGGATACAATCTCAACATTATTGCGCATCGAGGAGCGGGCGCCTACATCTGTGGTGAGGAAACGGCGTTGCTTTCGTCGCTCGAAGGCTATCGCGGCTGGCCGCGGATCAAGCCGCCCTTCCCCGCCGTGGAAGGCCTGTTTGGATGTCCCACCATTGTAAATAATGTCGAGACGTTGGCAGTGTGTCCCTTCATTATAAGAGAAGGCGCTGCCGCCTACGCCAAACTCGGGACCGAAAAGAGCCCCGGAACCAAACTCTTTTCGGTGTGCGGGCACGTCAATCGACCCGGCGTCTATGAAGTCCCGCTTGGTTACCCCTTTGCCAAACTCTTGAGCGAAGAATGTGGCGGAACCATCGAGGAACGAAAACTCAAAGCGCTGATCGTTGGCGGCTCATCCGTTCCCGTCGTCACGGGCGAAGAGGCGTTGGGGTTGCGACTTGATTACGAATCGTGTGCCGGGTGTGGCACGATGCTCGGAAGCGGTGGCGTTATTGTGATCGATGAAACGGCGTGTGCGGTCCAAGTCCTTGCGGACCTCGCCCGCTTCTACGCCCACGAATCGTGCGGACAATGTACCCCGTGCCGCGAGGGAACCGGTTGGTCGAAAAAAGTCCTCGATCGACTGGAAGCGGGACTCGGTTCTTCGGAAGATCTGAACCTCCTCCTCGCCATTGCGGATAACATGCAGGGGAAAACGATTTGTCCCCTAGCCGATGCACTCGCCATGCCGATACGGTCATGGATCAAAAAATTCAGAACGGAATTCGAAGATCACGTACGGTTGAAAGGATGCCCCTTCCCATCATGACGAAAACAGTCACCATTCAGATTGACGGCAAGGCAGTGAAGATTCCCGAAGGAACCACCATTTTCAATGCCGCGAAAGAGGCGGGTATCGAAATTCCGCATTTCTGCTACCACCCAAAACTTTCCATCGCCGGAAATTGTCGTCTCTGTCAGGTCGAAGTCGAAGGCGCCAAGGGTCCCGTGATCTCGTGCCGCGAACGCGTGCGTGACGGGATGGTGGTTCGTGTTCAGTCTGACACGGCACGCGACGTTCGCAAAAATGTCCTCGAGTTTATCTTGATCAACCATCCCCTCGATTGCCCGATCTGTGATCAATCGGGGGAATGTAAACTCCAAGATCAGTATTTCGATCATTCCCTGAAACCATCGCAGATGACATGGCCCAAGGTTCATAAGCCAAAGGCAAAAACCATCGGCCCCCAGGTGATGCTCGATGACGAACGATGCGTCTTGTGCACGCGCTGCATTCGTTTCTGTGATGAAATCGTCGGCGAGCACCAACTCATTTTGCGTGAGCGCGGCGATCATTCCACGATCGATGTCTTTCCGGGGAAGCAACTCGATAATGCCTATTCCCTGTGTACGGTCGACCTCTGTCCGGTGGGCGCACTTACGTCGAGTGATTTTCGTTTTAAGAAACGCGTATGGTTCCTGACGAGTACCCCGTCGATTTGCACGGGGTGTGCAACGGGATGTAATATTTGGCTCGATCACTGCGATCAAAAGGTCTATCGCTACCGCCCGCGCGAAAACGAAGCGGTGAACCAATGCTGGATGTGTGATCCGGGAAGGATGACCTACAAAGCCATCAACAGTGATGAGCGTGTCCTGTTTCCCATCGTGAGAAACGACGGCGCTTACCAGCGGACCTCGTGGTTTGAGGCCATGGCCCGCACCCAACAGTTGCTCGCAGGAGTGAACCCTGAAGGTATCGTCGGCATCGTGTCGGCCGAAGCGAGTCTCGAAGAAAACATGGGACTCATCCGCTTCCTCAAGGAATGTGGTGTCACCTCTTTTGTTTGGGCGGGTCGTTCCCCAGAACCACAGTTCGTGGACAAAATTCTTCGCGATGCCGATCGGAACCCCAACACCCATGGCGTGAAAATGCTCACGAAGACACGCTTCGGAAAAGAAACGAAAGGTCAAGCCTTCGTGGTCCTGGGCCGACTCCACGGCGATGATCTCACGACACTCGTGAGCCAAAAACCAAAGGCCGTGATTGCCATCACGGACATCTTGCCGGCGAACGAACAGTGGGCCGATGTCGTGTTGCCGCGCGCAAGTCACGCGGAACAAGAGGGCCACATGGTGAATCGCGCGGGGCTCCTTCAGAAATTTGAACGCGCCTTCGCCCCCAAAGGGGAATCGGCCCCCGGCTGGCAGATTGCGGCACGGCTCGCAGGGGCATGGGGAAAACCCTTGGGGTTTACCTCGGCGCGTGAGGTGTTTGAAACGGAGAAACAGCATTATGACGTGGTTTGATGTGGGACTTACGGCCCTCAAGGTTGTTATCATTCAGATGATGATTCTGAATATCGCCCCGCTCCTCATCTGGGTAGAGCGAAAAGGTTGCGCCTATATTCAGGACCGTCGCGGACCCAATCGCGCGACCATCTTGGGCCTTCGTCTCGGCGGCCTCTTCCATGCCCTGGCCGATGTCGTCAAACTCATCACGAAGGCCGACAGCGAAAACCGCGAAGTCTCTCGGCCCCTTTTTATCTTGGCCCCCCTGATCGCCGTCTTCATTTCGCTCATCACGGTAGCAATCGTCCCGTTTACGGAACCACTCGTCCTTGGAAACTTTACGTTCAATCTCCAGATCGCTGATTTGAGCGCGGGGCTTTTGTATGTCCTCGCCTTTTCATCGCTTGCCGTTTACGCATTGCTGCTTGCCGGTTGGTCATCGGGCGGAAACTTTTCCCTGATAGGAGCGCTGCGTGCCGCGTCGCAGATGGTGAGCTATGAAATCTCCATGGGTCTCTCGGTCGTCGCTATTTTTATGGTCGGCGGATCATTTCGTCTCGGCGATCTCGTGGCGATTCAGGGAGAAAATCCATTCGACTGGTTCATCGTAAAACTCCCGATCGCCTTCATCCTCTTTTTCACCGCACTTTTCGCCGAAACGAATCGTCTTCCCTTCGATCTCCCGGAAGGGGAATCGGAACTCACGGCCGGATATCACACGGAATACAGCTCGATGCGGTTTGCGATGTTCTTCATGGGGGAATACATCCACATCACGGTCGGCTCGCTGCTCATCACGATGCTCTTCCTGGGCGGATGGAATCTGCCATATGTTTCAACGGAGTGGCTGCGCAGCCATTCCTCGTATGCCCTCGAAATCATCTGGGTTGGGGCAGCGCTGTTTCACGTTGTGATCGGGGCGTATCTGATTCGACATTACGTTCGACGTCGTGGATTTTGGGGCGATGCTCGTGACCGTGAGGGGCTCGTCTTTGGAATTCCCGCCCTCTTTGCGGGGCTTGCCTTGGGGGCTGCCTACATCGTTCCCAAAACCATTCTTCTGCCGTGGTGGGTGGGACCGGTCACAGTGTTTGGCATCCAGATGGGCGTCGTCTTAGCAAAAACACTTTTCTTCTGCTGGGTCTTTATCTGGGTGCGCTGGACGCTCCCCCGTTTTCGGTATGATCAACTCATGCGGCTCGGGTGGAAATCACTGCTCCCCTTGGCGCTCGCGAACATTGTGCTCACCGGAGTCATGGTGTTGTATGGTTGAGATGATTCTTTTTTATAGTTTTGCTGTGGTAG
>JACQMA010000138.1 GCA_016203825.1 Deltaproteobacteria bacterium
AGGCGGTGGCGGTGGAGGAGCAGTAGGGGGGACTTCTTCAGAAGGAGGGGGCTCCGCAGGCGTTTCGTTGTTTCTCTCTCTCCAAATTCTTCTGAGGATCTCCACGAATCGGAGGAACTGTTCGCGATTGATACTTGGGAGAGGAGATAAATAATCTTCAGGTCGGAACGGTTCGGCAAAGGGAACCATTGTTCCGTTGTGATCCATCAGCAATAAGGTGAAAGGATAATGAGAAGGGGCGAGAGCCTGAAGGGATCTGTCCAAGTCGCTATAAAAAGGGAGCTGATTGTAACGGCCGTAGGATAAAATATTTTCCCTTTCTTTTGGAATCGTCAGCGTAAACTGCCGCGATGAAAATTCCGCCGATTGAAGAAGCAAAACTCCTTCGGGATGCGTTTGGGCGGCATTCGGATTTTGCAGATAGGTTTGGATCAGATAGGGGCGGGCCACCGTTTCAGGAACGCGACCGGTGATTTTCCAGCCGTCAAATTCCTCAATGATCTCTTCTACGACCGGGTTTTCCCCGCTTCGGCGGCCGGCGACGGCAAATCCTCCACCCTCGTTCTCCCACATCCTGTTTCCTTCCCATCGAAAATGGGTCGTTTCCCCCGTCACCTCCACCGCCGCCCCCTCATTATAAAGAAACTCGACCTCTTCGATCTGAATATCTTCCACGTTTGGATGGAGATCGGTACCGAGTACAAGACCATCGTCGCCGCTTGCGAAGATTCGAAGCTGTGAGAGCTGAATACGATTGGCGCCGATACAAACGGCGTGATTTGGAAAGGCCCTCAAGCCAAAGTTTTGGAGAAGGATGTTTTCACCGGAGAGATCTTCTCTCCAGCCGGCAAGAATAGAGGCGTTGGGGGGCGCCGTTCCCGCCGCCTCCCGCCAGAGGCGTTCCGCATCAAGTCCCAAATAAAGTCCGCAATCGTCGTCTCTTCCGCTTATCGACGTTCCATCCAAAATGGAGTGGCCATCGCTCTCGCTTTCGATAATCAAAGTCTCCCCTTCTCCAACCACCAAAGGGGGGAGTGGAGATTGCAGAAGATAATAGTCGTGTGTGAGAAGAAGGCGGCGGATCGCTTTGCCCCTCTCATTAGTCCCGTCACGGCAAAAATTGTAATAAGGATTGACGAGGCGATTGCCGTATCGGTCGCGGCTTTCCTCCCTCCACGCTTGCTGGATGATCCAGAGATAATCGCGAAGGGTAAATTCCGGTTCTTCTTGGTCCAATGTGTAACGGTCGGCGTCGGAATTGACGAGGCAGGGGCGGGCATTGGCCCGTTTTTCCACTCCCATCAGAACCAAAATCAAAATCAGAATGAAAAAAAATCGTTTCATTTTTTAATCAAACAACTCTTCATCAAAACCCCACGACCATTCGTTTTCAACCCTTTCCCCCGGTCGCTTGTGGTGCGGCAGGTTGACGCTTCCGAAAAGGAATTTAAGGTGATGAAGGATTGGCCCCTCCCCGCCGTACAAACGGAACTGACCGTCGGGACCTTGCGCGTAAAATCCGTAAGAGGCTCCCAAGTGAAGGGCTTCGTGAACCGCCGTCTCATAAAATGCGAGTTCCATAAAATCTTCATGGTCAATTCCCACGGCATTCTCTCTTTCGATCCTTTCCGTTCCACTCCACGCCTCTTGAAAAGAGAGCCTTGGAGCGGACCAAAGAAGGTTGGAGTAAGCGGCGGGCGCAAAAGTAATGGAAGGTCTGGCATCCAAAAATAGGGGAACACCGGCGGTGGCTATATAAGTATCATCCCAAGAGGCGCGCCTGAATTGCACCTTCTCTCCCAGAATCGGATCCAGATTGAATCCGGCATGTCTCGCGGCTTCACGCGCCTCTTTTATTCTTTCGGCGTTCGGTTTGATCGGCTGGGCATAGATATTTCGAAGGACCGAGGGGACAAGAGAAGGAACGATTCTTTTTTTGGGATAAGCCCAGAAATCACTTTTTCTTTCTCCATCGGAGAGTTGATGGATCCCCGCCGCCAGCATGGAAGAGCCAAATTCCCATGCTGTCTCTCCGGCAGTATCGGTAACGGCGTTCAAAAATAATTCGCCGTCGCTGTTGCCGTCGGCCGGCGGCGGGTTTCCCCAATAGGGGATCGCCGAACGTCCCAACATGACAAGGCCGGAGGCGATCATCGCGGCGTGGGGATTGATCGGGATATCGCCGTCGATGGCGTAGCCCACGGTTTCGATAAAACTTCTTCGAAGGGCGGCGGTGCCGGCGAAGGCATAGCGAAGATTGGGATCGGGGATAAATCCGAGCCCCGTGACGGTGCCGGCCCCGGCGGCCAGAAAAATTCGCGATTGTTTAGAAGAACGGGGCGGGGTGTAAGGCTTATTTTTGTATTCGGAGGCGCGGAAAAGATCGACTGTCAGCCCGATCACTCCGGGGGAGCCGTCGAGTGTTCCGATGGCATTGGCAATCTTGGGATGGCCTGCCTCTTCGAGGCCGATTTTCAGCCATTCAACGGCGGCAAAGCCCATGCCAATGGCGGGGGCGTGCCAGTAACTGCTGGTGGGGTGATAACTCTCCTCCAGCTCCAAGACACGATTTCCCACTGGCCGTAACTCCGAGACCGAATTGGGAGAAACTGAAGGTGCGCCCATTAGGAAAGCCTTTCAACAACTCCCCCTGTAATAGTTATCGGCAGAAATTCGAAAAAGTTGCTTGTAATTTTTTGTCTGGAGAAACCCCTTTTTTTGTGATGGAAAGTGGTCATGGAATCTGGCCCGAAAACGGCACTTATCAGCGTTTATGACAAGAGCGGTCTGGAAAATTTCGCCCGTCGGTTAAAAAAACTTCAATTCAAAATTATCTCCACCGGCAATACGGCTCAATTTTTGAGAGATCATGGGATCGAGGTGACGGAGGTCTCGGAATACACCGGCTTTCCGGAAATTTTGGGGGGGAGGGTGAAGACGTTGCATCCCAAGATTCATGGAGGGATCTTGGGGAGAGGAATGGACTACGGACAACGGACAACGGACAACGGACCAACTGGGGAGATCGATCCCATTGAGCTCGTCGTTGTTAATCTTTATCCATTCGAATCGACACCAACAATAGAAAACATTGATATCGGTGGACCGACGATGTTGCGTGGCGCGGCAAAAAATTACGAATCGGTAACGGCGGTTTGCAATCCGGCTGATTACGATCGTGTGGCGGGGGCTTTGGAAAAGGGAGATGTTTCTTTGGAAATGCGTAAAGAACTGGCAGGGAAGGTCTTTGCACTCACCGCAAGGTATGAAAAAGCGATTGCGGAATTTTTTGGACAACAGACAACAGACAACGGACAGTGGACCAACAACGAGAACAAGGATTTCAGGTCCGTGGTCCGGCAGTTACGCTACGGCGAAAACCCGCACCAACGCGCCTCTTTCCATAAAGCAGACGACGCCGAACTCTTCTGGAATCCTCCTCTCCAAGGCAAAGAGCTTTCTTATAACAACAT
>JACQMA010000154.1 GCA_016203825.1 Deltaproteobacteria bacterium
CGACAATGCGGTCTGAATGTCTTCGAGTGAGAGAACTTCAGTCACGAGTTTACTCGGCGCATACTCGAAAAATCTTTTCACAGCCCATGCGTATTCTTGATGATGAGGATCTTTCAAACGAGCAGAAAATTCGCGATTCGTCATTGCTGGCCGATCCCATAAAAGTCCTCGTGAACGAAAGTCAGTCTTGGAACCTTTTTTTGTCGCTGGCGTGGTCACCGCAGGTAGTGATTGAGTAAGACCTTGATACGTTTCAAGGTCGAGAATGACAAACCCCCGTTTCTTCGATTTGCGGTCCAACACCACCAGCGGCCCCCGCTGCTGTCGGAGTTTCTTGAGTGAAATCTTTTGTAATTCCGTCACGGAGATGGTTTTATCGAACTCAATAATTTCTTTCATAACAATAGGATATATTGAATCTAGGTAGAAATCAACCTATTTATTTGGTAACGAGAGGGTCACCTTAAGGAGGGCCTTTGCGTGTTGGCGGGCGGTGGGGGTCACGGTCTTTCCCGCGAGCATTCGGGCAATCTCTTCGTGGCGAGCAGATGTCGAAAGTGTTGCGAGTTCGGTCACGGTCCTGCCCTTCACGATCCGCTTCGAGATGCACAGATGATGATCGCCGCAGGCGGCCACTTGGGGAAGGTGCGTGATGCACAGGACCTGACGGGAACGCGCAAGTTCCTGGAGTTTTTTCCCGACACTCTCGGCAATCGCACCCCCGATCCCGGTATCGACTTCATCGAAGACCGAGGTCGCTGCAAACGTCCCCCGTTCCCCCGTCACCTTTTTGATGACCAACAGCAGGCGCGAGAGCTCGCCCCCCGAGGCAATCTCGGCCAAGGGCCGCAACGCCTCGCCAACATTTGGCGAGATGAAAAAGATAGCCGCTTCGGGACCAGAGCGATCCCATGCCTCCACCGGCGCTTCCGTAAAACGGACATCAAGCGTCACGCGCTTCATGCCGAGATCGGCAAGCTCCGCCGCGACGCGCGCACACAAAATTTTGGCAGTCTTTCGTCGCTCACGCGCAAGATCTTTTCCGACCGTCATCAGGTGCTCGCGTGCACTCGTGAGGGCCGCCTCTTTTTTCTGCACAATGTCGTCGCTGTGTTCAGCGAGGTCCAATTCCTGTGAGAGGCTCTTCAGTTTCTCAAGGCACGCCTCGATTGTTCCGCCATGTTTGCGTTTGAGTTCACGCACAAGATGCAACCGTTCTTCGATTTCTTCGAGTCGCGCTGGATCTGCACCCAGCCCTTCCAGAGAACGTTCAATTTCACGGGCGACATCGACGATGGGAGATGACTGTTGCACGAGGGTTTCGATCCACGGCGTGACGGAAGCGTCATAGGCTTGACACTGTTCGAGGGCACGCAGCGCCTTTTTCAACTGTTCCGTCACCGCGCATTCACCGTCGTAGAGCACATCGTAGGCCTCGCGGAATCGTCCCTCAAGTTGTGCCGCGTGCTTCACGCGTGAACGCTCCGTGTCCAGACGCTCGTCTTCACCCACGGTTAGTTTCGCATCGACGAGTTCTCGTCGCTGATGTAAGAGAAAATCAGTTTTTTCTTTTGCGGCCGTCACGGCACGCTTCGTGTCTTCGAGATCGCGGCGACATTGCTCTGCATGATCGAAGGTTGTGCGATAACTTTCAACGATTGCATCCAAGTTTCCGAACGTGTCGATGACCTCGACGTGCGTCGTCGGATCAACCAAGCGTTGGTGTTCATGCTGGCTCGCTAAATCAATCAGCAAAACACCCAAGCGTTTGAGCATCTGTTGCGTCGCCGGGATCCCGTTGATCGTTGCCTTTCCCTTGCCATCCGCGCGCAGGATACGATGCAGCACGATCCCTTCGCCGACCTCGATCTCGAACTCGGCAAGAAGACGACGAACATCTTGGGCGTCGCCATCCAGGGTGAAACATCCCGTGATCGATGCCGCATCGGCACCGGTACGAATCATGTCCGTTGACGCGCGGCCACCGAGGAGGGATTGCAGGGCATAAATGAGGATGGTTTTTCCGGCACCCGTTTCACCGGTAATGACATTCAGCTTCGGGGCAAATTCAACGTTGAGCGCTTCGATCACGGCAATATTGCGAATGGAGAGTGTGGTGAGCACGGGATTTCCCCTTGTAAAGTGAACGGGAGCTAGCTTAGAGCATAGCTCATCAATGTCTACAATACCTTTAGCTGAACGTATGCGGCCGAAGACGCTCGATGACGTTGTGGGACAACGCCATTTGATCGGACCGGGGAAGCCCCTTACCGCGCTCATTGCAGCCGACACGATCCCCTCAATCATCTTTTGGGGACCACCAGGGACCGGAAAGACAACACTCGCGCGCTTGATTGCCGCACACACCAAGGCAAAGTTTTTCCCACTCTCCGCGGTCCTCTCTGGCGTCGCTGATCTGCGCGAGATTGTGAAGCAGGCGCGCAACGAACACGAGCTGCACGGTCGAACGAGCATCGTCTTCGTCGACGAAATCCATCGCTGGAACAAGGCCCAACAAGACGCCCTGCTCCCGCACGTCGAAGACGGCACGATCACGATCGTCGGTTCCACGACGGAAAATCCTTCATTTGAACTCATCGGACCGCTGCTGTCGCGCACGAAGGTGTATGTCCTCGAGCCGCTCTCGAGCGAAGACCTCACAACAGTCGTAAGGCGAGCATTATATGTAGGGGCGCAGCATGCTGCGCCCGTACCCCGAATTGACACGGATGCACTCGACTTCATCATTCAAACCGCTGACGGCGACGCACGCCGCGCGCTCAATACACTCGAGATTGCAATCGATCTTGTAGGGGCGGTTCGCGAACCGCCCCTACAGATTTCTCTTTCCCTCGTTGAATCCGCCGTTCAAAAGAAGAGCCTCCTCTACGACAAGAAGGGGGAGGAACATTATAATGTCATCTCCGCGTTCATTAAAAGCATGCGCG
>JACQMA010000022.1 GCA_016203825.1 Deltaproteobacteria bacterium
ATATATTCCTCCACCGTTTCTGGGAAGTCATAAATGACAATGTGCTGACTCCCCGGGACATCGATCCCGCGCGAGGCAATGTCGGTCGCCACCAGAATCCGGTGTTCCCCCTCGCGAAAACCCTTGAGCGCCGCCGTCCGCTCGGACTGCGACAAGTCCGAATGAATCCTTTCCACCGGATGTCCCTCCGCTTCCAGCACCTTCGAGAGCCATTCCGCGTCGATCTTGCGCCGGGCAAAAACAAGGGTACTCCCCAGCTCCTGATGCAAAAGCGCGACAAGGCATTTCCGCTTGTTTTCGGCATCGACCAGATAAAGGCGGTGGGTGATCCCCTCAGCCGCCTTTCCCTCGGGTAAAATATCAATCCGCACAGGATTGGTAAGAAACCGCCGGGTCAACCGTTCGATGGGCTCCGGCATGGTGGCGGAAAACATCATCGTGTGACGTTCACGGGGAACCGTCCGGAGAATCTCTTCTATCTGCGGCAGAAAACCGAGGTCGAGCATGTGATCGGCTTCATCAAGAACCAATTCCTGAATCTGACCGAGGTTCACCGTTCTTCGCTCGACGTGATCGATCAATCGCCCCGGCGTGGCAACAACAATATCCAGTTTTTTCCCCAGATCCGAAATCTGCGGCCCCATCCTCACCCCTCCGATGAGACAGGCGGTTTTTAAATGATGATTTTTACCGAAGAGATCGAGGAAGGCCTTTGTCTGAAGCGCAATTTCGCGCGTGGGGCAGACAATGAGCCCGCGCAGGCCATGGCCATGGGTAAGGCGCTCCGCGATGGGGAGAACAAACGCCGCGGTCTTTCCCGACCCCGTCTGGGCCAAACCGATAATGTCCTTCCCGGTTAGGGCAACCGGGATCACCTCGCACTGGATGGGGGTTGGATGTTCAAAACCGATATGACGTATCGACTTTAAAACCGCCTCCGACAGCCCCAACGACTCAAAGGTGCTGGCGGTCGTGGCGACGGGATGTTGGCCGACGGACAGGACCTCTTTTTCAACCGCTTTATGCATGGAGGGGGGTACTAGAGGATTTTTCAAAAGAATACAATGAGACTTTGATTTCCGCGAAGAGGCCCCGATCAGACAGTCTGCCGCATCACCTCCTTGATAAGATTCCTTTTCAGCATGACCGAGGCGGTCAAAACCCCTCCGAAGAGCGCCCCGCCGATGCCGTCGGTCACAACATCCTGACCGGTCAAATAGAGATTGCGAATGGGGGTCTGCGGCTTTAGCCAGGAGAGTTCGAATCGTTCGGGGGTGTGTTCGATGCCGTAAATTTCACCCTGTCCATAATTGGTGAAATGTCGGGTCGAGAGCGGCGTGGAAAGCTCACAAAAATCGATTTTGCCGCGAAGCTGGGGAAGATACCGATAGACTTGTTCCAGCAGGCGTTGTGTGAGTTCTTCCTTGAAGGCCTCGTAATCGTTCCCCCTTTTCTTCCAGGAAGTCTTTTCCCACGAGGTAAACCATTTATACGGCGCAAAACCGATCGCTTCAAGCGTTGCCCGGCCTGGGTGACGGCGCTCCCAGTCGGGATCCTTGGCGGAAGGAAAAGAAATATAAGTCACGGGCAAAGGCGCCGACGGATCGGTTTCGTAGCGGGCGATGGTTTTATCGTGATCGTAATCGGGATAGATCCAGTAGTTGGCCTGATTCAACCCCAAGTTGGCCGCGGACTCCTTCATGCCGACGTAGAGGCAGATGTGGGCCAGCGATGGCTTGACCTGATTCAGTTTTCGATCGAGCTTTAACGACCGGGCAAGTGCCGGATCGAGCAGTTTTCCGAAGGTGTTAAAGACACCGGCATCGCTCACCACCGAGCCGGCCCTTATTTCATCGCCATTTTTCAGACGTACCCCCATGGCGCGGCCATTTTCGACAATGACCTCTTTTACCTCGGCCCGGACCAAAACCTTTCCTCCCCCCTTTTCGATCACCGGCACGATGGTTTCGGCAATCCGTCCCGATCCGCCGACCGGATAATTGCCGCCGTCGAAATAATGTTTGGCCACCATGGCGTGAATGGCAAAACTGCTTCGGGCCGGGGGGAGACCATAGTCGCCGTACTGCGCCGTAAGAACACCGAGTAATTTGGCAT